>NZ_LWGH01000858.1:0-3108 GCF_001635395.1 Sulfitobacter sp. HI0129
GGGGATGAAACCGTCTCCATCAAGGGTCTCGACACGATCAAGCCGCTGCAGGAAGTGCCCTGCACCATCACCATGGCCGATGGCAGCACCAAGGACATCACCCTGAAGTGCCGCATCGATACGGCGATCGAGATCGAATACGTCGAACACGGCGGCGTGCTGCACTACGTGTTGCGCAACCTCGCGAAGGATCAGCCGGTCGCGGCGGAATAACCTTCCCGAAATACGAAAAGGCCCGCCAAGCGCGGGCCTTTTTCATTCCAGATGGCAGAAAATCCCCGCCGGAGGCCCCCGGCCCCGACAGGCGGGCCGCAAGCGTTGATCACCTTCGGTGAGGATTTTAGACCATTTGGAAGAAGCGTTGCCTACTTCGCCTCGGCGTCCAGTGCCGCACGGAAGGCGGGCAGGAAACGCTGTTCATAATCGCTGCCGACCAGCGGCCCCGCGAACCGGAAGAGCACCTTGCCCTCGCCATCCACGATGAACGTCTCCGGCGGGGCCGTGACGCCCCATTCGATCGCCGCCCGGCCCTGCGGGTCGAATCCCACCGCGAAGAAGGGATTCTCGCTCTCCTCCAGATAGCCCGCGGCGTTGACGGCCTTGTCCTTGAAGTTCACGCCGACGATCGGGACTCCGTCCGCCTGCAGGTCAAGCAGCTGGGGGTGTTCCGCGCGGCAGGGCGGGCACCAGCTCGCCCAGAAGTTCACCAGCGTCACATCCCCGGAACCCAGAGTCGCATCTGTCACCTCCGGATAAGGCGGAAGCGGTTCGCGCGGCAACGCGGGCGCGGGCTGGTCGATCAGGGTGGAGGGCAGCCCATCAGGGTCCTCGCGGAACATGCCGATGGCGGCAAGCCCGACAAAGGCGGCGAAGACCAGCGGCGGTGCCAGCATGAGCGGAGAGACTCTAGGCATCCCGCCCCTCCTCCGCCGCGCGCAACGCCGCTTTCGCCCGCCGGTCGCGTCGCAAGCTCATCCAGATCAGCACCGCGAGAAGCAGCAGCGATACCGCATAGGCGGAAAGCACCTCCGCCGCGTATTTTCCCAGTTCCGGCATCAGCCCCCCCGCCGTGCGCGTGCCAGCAGGGCGCGGGTGCGCCGCTGGCGGATTTCCGTCCCGGTGCGCAGGAAGACCAGCGCGATAAAGAGCAGCCCGAAGCCCACCATCGACAGCACCAGCGGATAGAAGAACACATCCGAAATGGTCCGCCCCCCGGTGGCCACCGGCACCGACGTGCCCTGGTGCAGCCCCTGATTCCAGAATTTCACCGCATACCGCGACAGCACCGCGAAAACCGAGCCGACAAGGCAGAGCACGGAGGTGAAATCCGCCGCCGTGTCCGGATCGTCGATCGCCGACCAGAGCGCGATATAGCCCAGATAGAACAGGAATAGGATCAGGAAGGATGTCAGCCGCGGATCCCATGCCCACCATGTGCCCCACATGGGCTGGCCCCAGATGGCCCCCGTGACCAGCGCGATCAGCGTCATCATCAGCCCGACCGGGGCGGCAGCCTTTGCCGCCAGCGCACTGACGTGGTGGCGACGGATCAGCCAGATGAGTGAGGCGACCAGCATCATGAACCACGCGTTGATGGCCATGAGGGCGGCGGGCACATGCAGATAGATGATCTTGACGGTGGAGCCCTGCCGCATGTCGTCCGGCGTGCCGAAGAACCCCCAGAGAAGACCCAGCGACAGCGATAGCCCCGCAGCGACCCAAAGCACCGGCTGCGCCTTCGCGCTGAGCCGGAGGAAACGGACCGGATTGGCGTATTCCCACAAAGACATGGTCGCTATCTACCCCGCCGGCCCCATGCGCTCAATGGTCAATCCGCCGCATCACCGCAGCCCCATGCGCAGCACGGCGGCAGAGGCGAAGGGCATGAGCGCCAGTGTCGCAAGGGTCAGCCCCGCCAGCATCAGCAGCGGCGTCGCCGCCTCCTGCCCCGTGGCGGCGCGGCGCGCGGCTTCGGCCCCGAAGATCAGCGTCGGCACATAGAGCGGCAGGACGAGCAGCGACAGAAGCAACCCCCCGCGCCTGACCCCCACGGTGAGGGCCGCGCCGAAAAGGCCGATGGTCGACAGCGCGGGGGTACCGAGCAGCAGCGCCCCGACGAGGACGGCATAACCGCTGACCGACAGGTTCAGCATCAGCCCCAGCACCGGCGCCGCGGCCACCAGCGGCAGCCCCGTGGTGATCCAATGGGCAAAGGCCTTGATACCCAGCGCCCCTTCGAGCGGCAGCGGAGCGGTTGCCAGAAGATCGAGCGTCCCGTCCTCGTGATCGAGCGCCAGTAACCGGTCGAGCGACAGCAGGCAGGCCAGCAGCGCCCCGAGCCACAGCACGCCGGGCGCGATCCGCGACAGCAGCGCCGGGTCAGGCCCGACCGCGAAGGGGACGAGCACGGTCACGATCAAAAAGAAAGCGAGGCCGAGGCCAAATCCCCCCCCGGCGCGCACGGCGAGCCTGAGATCCCGCAGCAACAGCGCCTTCACAGGAACGCCTCGTCGCTGGCCCCGGCGCGCAGGTCGGGTGCCGCGCGATACCGGGCGATGTCAAGCTCCTCCAGCGTCAGGCCCACGTCGATGTGGGTGGCCACGACCGCACTGCCGCCCCGCTGCAGATGCGCAGAGAGACTATCGGCGAAGAGGCTCCGCGCCTGTGTGTCGAGCGATACTGTAGGTTCATCCAGCGCCCAGATCGCGCGCCCGGTCACCAGCAGCCGCGCAAGGCCCAGCCGCCGCTTCTGCCCCGCCGAAAGCGTCCCCGCCGGGCGATCTGCCAGCCCGTGCAGGTCATAGGCGTCCATCGCGGGCGCGATGTCAGACGTGCCGAAAACATCGGCCCAGAAGGTCAGATTTTCGGTCACGCTCAGCATCGCCTTCAGCCCATCCGCATGTCCGGCATAGGCGATCGCCTCGCCCGCGCCGTGGATCTGCCCCGCGAGCGGCGGCTGCAAGCCTGCCAATGTACGCAACAGGGTCGTCTTGCCCGCCCCGTTGGGCCCGCGCAGCGCCAGCGCCGTGCCGGGACGCAGGGAAAAAGACAGCCCCGACAAAATCGGCACGCCGCCTCGGGCCACCGCCAGATCCTCCACCCGCAATG
>NZ_LWGH01000859.1:0-2752 GCF_001635395.1 Sulfitobacter sp. HI0129
TGGCGATCCTGATCTGCCTCTCCATCGTCCCGCTGAGCCTTACGCCCACCCCGGCCCCGACGCCTGTGCCTTCGGCCCGGCTCGACCTGCGCAAGCTTTACGCGGTGTCGCCGGTCGGGGCGGTCGGGTGTTTTCTTGCCGGTACGGCAGAGGGCGCGTTCTGGTCGCTGGGGCCGGTCTTTGCCCAAGGTAGGGACATGATCACCGGCGAGATCGCGCTGCTGATGGCGGCCTTCGTTCTGGGCGGCACGCTGTCTCAATGGCCCCTCGGCTGGATCTCGGACAAGATCGACCGGCGGATCGTCATCGCCGCTGTTTCCTGCGGGACGGTGGTTTCGGGCCTCGCCATCGGCTTCGATGTCACCACACCGGGGCTACCGACGCTGGCGCTTGCGGCCATGCACGGGGCGCTGATGATCCCGATCTATGCGCTGTGCATTTCCCACGCCAATGACAGTATCCCGAACGAACGCATGGTCGAAACCAGCAGTGGGCTGATCCTTGCCTTTTCCATCGGCGCGACGATCGGGCCGCTGGCCGCCGCGCTGTTCATGGGCGACGACCGCGAAGGCGGCCTGTTCGTATTCATCGGGCTTGTCCTGCTTTCGTTGGGTCTCTTCACCCTCTACCGGATGAGCATCGACAGCCGCGGCCACCTCAGGGCGAAGAAGCATTATTCAGCTACATCCGCCGCGTCGCCCGCCGTTTTCCCGACGGAAACCGAATAGCGACGGAGGTTTTCAATCAGTCCGCCGCGCGGGCTTCACGGTACCAGTCGACGATGGCTTGACGGTTTTCCTCCGTCATCGTGGCGATGGCATTGGGGGGCGGCATGGCATGGCTCAACCCGGCCTGTAGGTAAATGCCCCGGGCGTGGCGGGCGATGTCCCCTTCGGTTTCCAGATGCACCCCCTTCGGCGCCCAGCGGATGCCATCGTAGAAAGGCTCCCGCGCATGGCACATGGAGCAGTTGCCCCGTACGATATCCACCGCGTCCCCGAACCCTTCGGCAGAGGCGAAGACCTGTTCGGAGGGTGTAAGTTCTCGCGCCTCCGCCTCCTCCAGCGTGTCTGTCGGTCGGGCCGACGACAGCCAAGCGATGAAGAGCATCAGCAGCGCCGTCACCGCCCAGGTCCAGTGCGGGCCGCTGCCGGTTCTGTGCATCGTGTTGAAGTAATGCCGGATCGTGACACCGGTCAGGAAAATCAGGCTGGCGATGATCCATGCATATTGCGTCCCGAAGGACAGCGGATAATGGCTCGACAGCATCAGGAACACGACCGGCAGGGTCAGGTAGTTGTTGTGGGTCGAACGGACCTTGGCGATCTTGCCGTATTTCGGGTCCGGTTTGCGCCCCGCCTTGAGGTCTTCGACCACGATGCGCTGGTTCGGCATGATCTGGAAAAAGACGTTGGCCGTCATGATCGTGGCGGTGAAAGCGCCCAGATGCAGCAACGCCGCGCGCCCTGTGAAGATCTGGTTGTAGCCCCATGACATCGCCACGAGGATCACGAACAGCAGCAACATCAGGATTGTCGGGTGATCGGCGAGCTTGGTCTTGCACATGAAATCATAAGCCAGCCAACCCAGCGTCAGCGACCCGCCCGAGATCACGATACCCTGCCAGAGCGACAGATCCGCCTTCGTGGGATCGAGCAGAAAGATCTCTCCCCCCACCCAGTATATGATCATCAAAAGCGCCGCCCCCGACAGCCATGTCGTGTAGCTTTGCCATTTGTGCCAGGTCAGATGTTCCGGCATCCGCTCCGGCGCCACGAGGTATTTGGTCGTGTGATAGAACCCGCCGCCATGCACCTCCCACTCTTCGCCGTAGGCCCCCTCCGGCATGTCGGGCGCGGGTTTGAGCATCAGGTCCAGCGCGATGAAATAGAACGACGCCCCGATCCACGCCATGGCCGTGACCACATGCAGCCAGCGGACGGAAAAGGCGATCCAATCCCACAAGACGGCGAAATCATACATGCGCGAATCCTCCCATGCCCAAGGTGAAGGACAGTCTATGATACAGGGCTCTTTTCTGCTATCATGGCAAATTACCAAGCAGCATCAAAAATTCCGGAAGAATGTCCTATCTCGACAACATACGCACCTTTGTGCGCGTTTACGAACTCGGCAGCATGTCGGCGGCCGGTCGGGATCTGCGCATATCGCCTGCGGTGACGTCCTCCCGGATTTCACAGTTGGAGGAACATCTGAGCGTCCGGCTCTTTCAGCGGACGACGCGCAGTCTTGCGCCCACCGAACAGGGCAAGGCGTTCTACGGCGGAGCCTGCGAAATACTGGAATCCGTCGAAAACGCCGAGGCGCAGGTCGTCAACATCACCGAAAATCCCAAGGGCGCGCTCTATGTCGCGGCACCTCTGGGCGTGGGCAGACGGCTGATCGCACCGCAGGTGCCGCTGTTTCTCAAGGAATATCCGGAAGTTCTGGTCCGGCTGCGGCTCACCGATCGCAAGGTCGACCTGACCACCGAAGGGCTCGACCTGTCGTTCTTTCTGGGCCAGCCCGAAGACAGCAACCTGCGCATCCGCAAGATCGCCGATGTGGAACGCGTGCTGGTCGCCTCCCCGCAGTATATCGAAGCCCACGGCAAACCTGCGTCGGGCGACGATCTGACCGGGGGAAAACATGAATGCCTGAACCTGCGCTACCCCGGTGCGACGGAATTCCAGTGGCGGCTGGTCACCGCGGATGGCCCGCGGAAATTCCGCGTCGCGGGACGCTATGAATC
>NZ_LWGH01000860.1:0-1137 GCF_001635395.1 Sulfitobacter sp. HI0129
CGACCCGAGGAGACGACCAGATGCCGACCATTCACAAGAACATCCCCGACAGCGCCGGTTTGAACGCCTTTGCGGCCGATACTGCGCTGCAGGACCTGACCCGGCTGTATCTGGGTCAGGACGCGCGTTACCTTGCTGAACTGGACCGCATGGGCGCCTTGGTTGGCAGCGCGTTGGAAAAGCTGGCACTGACGGCGGACAAGAACCCGCCAACCCTGCAAATTCGCGCCCGCAATGGTGCCGATCTGGAGGCGGTGCACAAACACCCTGCCTATGTCGAACTGGAACGCTATGCGTTTGGGGAATTCGGCCTTGCCGCGATGTCGCATCGTGCAGGGGTGTTTGGGTCCGAAACCCCGCTGCCGCCGATGATGAAATACGCGCTGGTCTATTTGTTCGTGCAGGCTGAGTTTGGTCTGTGCTGTCCGTTGTCGATGACGGATTCTCTGACCCGTACATTGGTCAAATTCGGCTCGAAAGAGCTGATCGACACCTATTTTGACCAGTTGACCAGCCAGAACATGGACGAGGTTTTCCAAGGCTCGATGTTCATGACCGAACAGCTTGCCGGATCGGATGTGGGGGCCATCGAAACCACGGCGAAGCTGGTTGATGGCGAATGGAAGCTGTCCGGAGACAAGTGGTTCTGCTCGAATCCCGATGCCGCGCTTGGCATGGTGCTTGCCCGGCCCGAAGGTGCAGCCCCCGGCACGGGCGGGTTGTCATTGTTCCTGCTGCCGCGGATTTTGCCGAATGGGACCAGGAACGCCTACCGCATTTTGCGGCTGAAAGATAAAATGGGCACCAAGTCCATGGCCAGCGGCGAAATCGCCCTGGAAGGGGCCACGGCCTATCTGGTGGGTGATGCCGGGCAGGGCTTCAAGCAAATGACCGACATGATCAACATGTCGCGGCTGGCAAATGGCGTGCGATCGGCGGGGTTGATGCGGCGCGCGGTGTCCGAAGCCCTGTTCATCTCGCAGAACCGGACCGCCTTTGGGAAGCAGTTGATCGACCTGCCGCTGATGCGTCGGCAGCTGATGAAAATGCTGGTCACCGCCGAGCAAGGGCGTTCGATGGTCTTTCATACGGCACGCGTGTTGCAGGCCGCAGATGCGGGTGATGCCGAGATGGCCA
>NZ_LWGH01000861.1:0-3400 GCF_001635395.1 Sulfitobacter sp. HI0129
GTTGGCCGGGGGCGACGCGGGGGCGGGGGCCTTGCTGGAGCGGCTCGCCATTCCTCGGGTGCGCGATCTGCCCACCCTGCTGGAGACACTGAAGATATTCCACACCGTGGGACGGCTGCCTTCGGCGACACTCTCTTCGGTCTCCTGCTCCGGCGGGGAGGCAAGCCTTGCGGCGGACGGGGCGGTTGGCCGCTCGCTGACCTTTCCGCCGCTCACCACTACGCAGCGTGACACACTTTCGGATGTCTTGGGGCCTATGGTCGCGCTCTCCAACCCGTTGGACTACAACACCTATATTTGGCGCGATGCCGCCAGGATGGCCGAGGCCTGGGCCGCCATGGCCGCCCCCCACATCGGGCTGACCCTGCTGATCGTCGACTATCCGCATACCGATGCGCAGGACTGGGAATGCGCTACCGAGGCCGCGCTGGCTGTCAGGGCGCGCACGGGGCGGGCGGTCGCTGTCGTTTCGACCCTGCCCGAACTGATGCCCCCCGATGTCGCCCGGCGGCTTCTGGCGGGCGGCGTCGTTCCGCTTTGTGGGCTGAGCGAGGCGCTCGCGGCGGCGGAAGCGGCGGCGATGCAGACCCGCCCCGAAGACGAGGCACCGTTATGGGCAGAGTTGCACGGCGAACTCACGACCCTTTCCGAGGCCGATGCAAAGGCGGAACTGGCGGGATTTGGGGTACGGATACCGCGCGGGATCACCGCCGATACGCCGGAAGACGCAGGCAAGCGCGCCGCTGCGTTGACCGGCCCGCTCGTCGTCAAGGGAACCGGCTTTGCCCATAAGACCGAGGCGGGCGCGGTCGCGCTGGGCATCCCGGCACAGAATATCGCATCCGCAGCCGCCGATATGGGGGCCGGCGGATACCTCGTTGAGGAGATGGCAACGGGCGGCGTGGCCGAACTGCTCATCGGTATCACGCGGGACCCGGCCCATGGCTTCGTCCTGACGCTGGGGACGGGTGGCGTTCTGACCGAGCTGTGGCGCGATACGACCTCACTTTTGCTGCCTGTCCGCAGGGACAGCGTGCGCGCGGCATTGGCGCGACTTCGCACCGCGCCGCTGCTGAGCGGGTATCGGGGCAAGCCTGCGGCGGATCTCGACGCCATCTGCGATACGGTCATGGCCGTGCAGGCCTATGTAGTTGCACAGCCGCAATCGATCGGAGAGGTTGAGATCAATCCGCTGATCTGCAGGCCGGACGGAGCGATTGCGGTGGATGCGTTGATCCGCAGAACCAGAAAGGAAGGTTGATTTGGACCCGATCACCACCAGAAGCGAGGACGGTATCCTCGAAGTTACGCTCGACCGGCCGAAGGCCAATGCCATCGATCTGCAGACCTCTCGCCGGATGGGGGATGTCTTTGCTGCCTTTCGTGACGACGATGCGCTGCGCGTTGCGATCATTCGAGGCGCGGGGGACAAGTTCTTTTGCCCCGGGTGGGATCTGAAGGCCGCCGCCGACGGGGACGCGGTGGATGGCGACTATGGCGTTGGAGGGTTCGGCGGCCTGCAGGAGCTGCGCGACCTCAACAAGCCGGTGATTGCCGCTGTCAACGGGATCGCCTGCGGCGGGGGGCTGGAGTTGGCGCTTTCTGCCGACATGATCATCGCCGCCGATCACGCGACATTCGCCTTGCCGGAAATTCGGTCGGGGACGGTGGCCGATGCCGCCAGCGTCAAGCTGCCCAAGCGCATCCCCTATCACATCGCGATGGAGCTGCTTTTGACGGGGCGCTGGTTCGATGCCGAGGAAGCCAAAGGCTGGGGGCTGGTGAACGAGATCGTCCCGGCGGAAAAGCTGATGGACCGGGTGTGGGAGCAGGCGCGTTTGCTGGCTTCCGGCCCGCCGCTTGTCTATGCCGCGATCAAGGAGATCGTGCGCGAAGCTGAAGACGCGAAATTTCAGACCATGATGAACCGCATCACCCGGCGGCAGCTTCGCACGGTGGACCAGCTCTATGCTTCGGAAGATCAGCTCGAAGGGGCGCGGGCCTTCGCTGAAAAACGCGACCCTGTCTGGAAGGGCAAGTGAACCTGCTCCTCCCGATGCGCAGGTTGGCGGGGGTGGCGGCAGAGTGAACATCCTTTTCGTCCACCAGAACATGCCGGGGCAGTACAAGGAACTTGCCCAATGGCTGGGGGCGCGCGGGCAGCATCGGATCGTCTTTCTCACCCAGCGGAAGGCACCCCCGGACATTCCCGGCGTCGAGGCGCGCGTTTATGCGGTGCATCACCGGCCTTCCCCCAAGTCCTATGCGCTTTCCCGCGTCTGGGAAGAGGCGGCGAGCGCCGGTATGGGGGTCGCCCGCGCGACGCAGGCGCTGGAGCAGGAAGGTTTTCGCCCCGACATCGTACTGGGCCATGTCGGCTGGGGGGAGCTTTCCTTTCTGCGGCAGGTCTGGCCGCAGGTGCCGATCATCGGGTATTTCGAATATTTCTATCGGCCCACCGGCGGCTCCGTCGGGTTCGACCCTGAGGAGCCTTCCTCTCCCGATGTCGCCTTCACGCTTCAGGCGCGCAATACCGTGCCACTGGTGAACATCGAAGTCGTGGACCGGGGGGTGAGCCCGACCCACTGGCAGAGGGACAGGTTCCCCGAGAGCTTTCATGAAAAGCTTTATGTCTGTCATGACGGTATTCGTACGGACCTGTTGCGGCCCGATCCAAAAGCCAGCCTGAAGCTGAAACGGCTGGACCGGCCCCTCACGCGCGGGGACGAGGTTGTGACGTTCGTCGCGCGAAACCTCGAACGGACGCGGGGATTTCACATGTTCATGCGTGCCTTGCCGGATATCCTGCGGGAAAGGCCGCAGGCCCGGGTGGTGATCGTCGGGGGCAGCGAGACTTCGTACGGGGCGAAATCGCGCCATCCGATGGGGCTGCGTGGCGAGATGCAGGCGGAACTGGGCGACAGCATCGACTACGACCGCGTACATTTCCTCGGGCGGGTACCCTATGACGATTATTGCACCCTGCTTCGGGTGAGCCGCTGCCACGTTCACCTGACGATGCCATTCGTCCTCTCGTGGTCCCTGCTGGAGGCGATGTCGATGGGCGCGGTTGTCGTCGGGTCCGATGTGGCCCCAGTTCGGGAGGTCATTCGGCATGGCGAAACAGGGCTGCTGGCTGACTATTTCGATCCGACAGCCGTGGCGGCGCAGGTCGTTCAAGTCTTGGCCGCTCCGGAAAAATACGCGGGTATCGGCGCGGCGGCGCGGGCGCATGTTGTGGAGAATTACGATTTTCTCACACGCTGTCTGCCCGAGCATTTGCGCCAGATCAACGCGCTGGTGCCGGACGCCGCCAAAATCGATTTATCCGCGCTCTGAGCCGAGCTTGCGCCCTTGCGACCGGCGCGCGGGCGGTCCACCATCCGGCGATGGAAAAGAC
>NZ_LWGH01000862.1:0-3528 GCF_001635395.1 Sulfitobacter sp. HI0129
CGCCGGGGGGCAAATCCTCCACGCCTCCCTGCATGGCGCGGGGGGTGAGGCAATTGTTGTGACCGGATCGCGGAATTATATGGCGGGGCAAGGGCAAATCATCGACATACTTAGGAAGCGGGGCAAAACGCCCGTCATCGACGGCGCGAGATTGTCCCGCACCGCCATGGGTCCGGGGGGCATCCTGTCTTTCCCGGTGATCGACCCGGCGAATGGCCGGTTGCTCGGCTCTCTGCGCATCGCGATTGACGCGGGTGCTGCGCTAACCCTCGCGGCGCGAACGGGCGTCAGCTTGCCTCCGCCAATTCGGTGATCACGTCGAAGGCCGTTTGCACATCCGCCTCGGTACTGGTGAAGGCTCCGGCCTGAAACCGAAGCACCAGCTTTCCGTCCACCCGGGTCTGGGTCAGGTAAATCCGACCGTCGCTGTTGATCCTGTCGAGCAACCGCTGGTTCACCTCGTCCGCCGGGCCGCCGGGCAGATAGCGAAAGGTGAAGAGCGAGAGGATCGGCTCCGTCACAATCTCGAAGCCTTCCTGCGCGCGCAGCCGGTCCGCCAGCGTCCGGGACCATAAGACATGGTTGCGGATCATATCGCGGAGATCCTCCAACCCATGGGCCCGCAACAGAAACCATAGTTTGAGCGCCCGGAACCGCCGCCCCAGCGGCACGGACCATTCGGAATAGTCGATCACGCCATCGGCGCCATGGGTTCGTAGATATTCGGGGCGGATCGCCAGCGTTCGCACCAGATCCTCGGGCCTGCGCATGTAAAGGAGCGTGCAGTCGAACTGCGCGCCCAGCCATTTGTGGGGATTGACGACGACGCTGTCCGCGCCCTCCACCCCGTGCCAGAGCTCTCTGAACTCAGGGCAGATCATCGCCGACCCGGCCCATGCGGCATCGACGTGTGTAAACAGCCCCTCGGCCTTCGCCACGGCGATGGCGGCGCGCAGGTCGTCGCAGGCACCCGCCCCGGTGGCCCCGGTACAGAGCACCACGCCGCAGGGCAGATGCCCCGCCGCGCGGTCCGCCGCGATGGCGGCTTCCAGCGCCTCCACATCCATCGCCCGCCGGGAGCCTGTCACCGGGATCCGGATGAGGTTTTCGGCCCCGATCCCCGAAATCCAGACGGCGCGATCCACCGAGGAATGTGCCTCCTCCGAGACATAAACCCGCAGCCTCGGCCCCTCCGCCAGCCCCTTGGTATTGCCCGCCCATTCCAACGCGCGCTCGCGCATGGTCAGAACGGCACAAAGCGTAGCGGTGCTGGCACTGTCCTGAATGGCGCCTGTGAACTCCTCCGGCAGACCAAGCGCCTGCCGCATCCAGTCGCAGACGCGCGTTTCCAGTTCCGTCGCGGCGGGAGAGGTTTGCCAGAGCATGCATTGCGCGGCCAGTGCTGACACGTAGTATTCCGCCAGCACCGAAACCGGCGCGGCATTGGCGGGGAAATAGGCGAAGAAGCGGGGATGCTGCCAATGGGTCATGCCCGGCACGATCGTGGCTTCGAAATCGCCCACGATGGTTTCCAGATTTTCGGCCCTCTCAGGCGGGGAGGGCGGCAGGGCGGCCAGAATCTCCCCCGGGGTGACCTGGGCACGCACGGGACGCTCGCGCAGCGTTTCATGGTACCGCGCCGCCCATCCCGCCGCGCGCGCCCCCCATTCGCGAAAATCGGTCCAGTTCATCTAAATCTCCGGTCAGTTTGCTGGCGCAATCTGACCTTTCGCCGCGCCGAAGGAAAGGGACCGCCCGATCGCCGGGCTGGACCGCAGCACCTTTCGTCATAGCTCATGTCGAAATCTATCTCGCCGCGCAGGGGCCGGACCTTGAAGTGGGTTCGCGCGCGCGCCATCTGCTTTCAGCGACCGCCTTGGCCTCTGCGGACGCGTTTTCAATCCGGGGCCAGGGACAGTTGCATGGATTACCTTTTCGTCATCGGCGGGCTCGTCGGTCTTTTGCTTGGCGGTGAAATGCTGGTGCGCGGGGCTGTTGCCCTTGCCCAGCGGCTTGAAATCCCCCCGCTCGTCATCGGCCTGACCATCGTGGGTTTCGGCACCTCGATGCCGGAGCTCGTCACCTCTTTGCAGGCCGCGCTCGTGGGAGCGCCGGGTATTGCGCTCGGGAACGTGGTGGGGTCGAACACGGCCAACATCCTGCTCATCCTCGGTGTTTCCGCCGTGCTGGCGCCCGTGATCGTCGGCAGTGCGGCGTTCAAGCGTGACGGGGCGGTGCTGATGGGGGCGTCGCTGCTCTGTGTTGCCGTCGTGCTCTGGGGGCGCGTCGGCGCGGGCCTCGGCCTCGTGATGGTGGGATCGCTGCTCGCCTATCTGGCCTTCATGCTGATCGGCGCGCGCAAGGGCGCGACCGTGGAGGTCGACGCCCCGGATGCGAGCGACATGGGGCTCGGTAAGTCACTGGTCTGGCTTTTCGTCGGTCTGGCACTGACCATCGGTGCGGCGCGGCTGCTGGTTATCGGGGCCGTGGCGCTGGCCGAAGACTGGGGCATGTCGCAGGCGGTGATCGGTCTGACCATCGTGGCGGTGGGCACCAGCATGCCGGAGCTCGTGACCTCCATCGTCGCGGCGCGGCGGGGGCAGGGGGACGTGGCCTTTGGCAACGTGATCGGGTCGAACATCTTCAACATCCTCGGCATCCTTGGCATTACCGCCATCGTGAGCCCGCTGGACGTGCCCGCGCAGATCGCCGGTTTCGATATCTGGGTGATGATCGCGGCCACGCTGGCACTCGTGGTTTTCGCGCGGACGGGCTGGAAGATCACCCGGACCGAGGGCGCGGTCTTTCTGGCCGCCTATGCGGCCTATACCTCCTTCCTTGTGCTTTACGCAGCGGGCGCCTGACGCGGGCGGGTGCCCGGTGCCGGGGCAGCGTGCCGATCGGCCGCTTGCCCCTTGCACCGGCGGGACGGGGGCCATAGAAGGGCGGAAATTTTTCGCCCGCGCGGTTTGCGCGGCCTCATCCTATGGAGCACACATGCAGGTCAACGAGACGCTGAACGAAGGTCTGAAACGCGGCTATGCCATCACGGTGACGGCGGACGAGCTGGAGGCCAAGGTCAACGAGAAACTGGCCGAGGCGCAGCCCGACGTAGAGATGAAGGGCTTCCGCAAGGGCAAGGTGCCGATGGCGCTGCTGAAAAAGCAGTTCGGCCAGCGGGTGATGGGCGAAGCGATGCAGGAAAGCATCGACAGCGCGATGAACGAGCATTTCGAGAAGACCGGCGACCGCCCTGCCATGCAGCCCGAGGTCAAGATGACCAACGAGGACTGGAAAGAAGGCGACGACGTCGAAGTCTCCATGTCCTACGAGGCGCTGCCGGAGATCCCCGAGCTCGACATGAAATCGATCAAGCTGGAAAAGCTGGTCGTGAAGCCGGACGATGCCGCCGTGGACGAGGCGCTGGCGAACCTGGCCGAGACGGCGCAGGATTTCAAAGCCCGCAAGAAAGGCTCCAAGGCCAAGGACGGCGATCAGGTCGTGATGGACTTCGTCGGCAAGGTCGAC
>NZ_LWGH01000863.1:0-814 GCF_001635395.1 Sulfitobacter sp. HI0129
GGCCTTCTTACGCCGCCGGACGGGCCGCGGTTTCGCGCGCATCTCGATCTCGTCATAGAGTTTGCCGACGATATCCTTGCCGGTGGCCTTCTCGATCCCCTCGAACCCGGGGGAGGAATTCACCTCCAGCACCTTGGGCCCGTCGGAGGAGCGCAGAAGGTCCACACCGGCCATGTTCAGGTTGAAGGATCGGGCGGCCCGCAGGGCGGTTTCCCGTTCGGCTTTTGATATGCGCACCACCTGCGCCGTGCCGCCACGGTGCAGGTTGGAGCGGAAATCGCCTTCGGCGCCGGTGCGTTTCATGGCGGCCACGACCTTGCCTGCCACCACGAGGCAGCGGATATCCTCGCCGGCGGCTTCCTTCACGAAGCTTTGTACGAGGAAATTGGCCTTGAGGCCGCGGAAGGCGTCGATCACGGATTCGGCGGCCTTCTTGGTTTCTGCCAGCACGACGCCCTTGCCCTGGGTCGATTCGAGCAGCTTCACGATCAGCGGCGCGCTGCCCACCAGCGCCATCAGGTTGCTGGTATCCTTGGGCGAGGCGGCAAAGGCGGTGTTGGGCATGCCAATGCGCTTGGAGGCGAGCACCTGATGGGCGTGCAGCTTGTCCCGGCTGGCGAGGATACCGGCGGAGCCGTTCACGCAATAGGTCCCGATGGTTTCGAACTGGCGGATGACGGCACAGCCATAGGGGGTGATCGACGCGCCGATGCGCGGGACGACCGCATCGTAGCGCGGCAGGCGCTTGCCGTCGTAATGCACCTCCGGCGCCAGTTGGTTGATGGCCATGTAGCAGCGCGTGGTGTCGATGACC
>NZ_LWGH01000864.1:0-9309 GCF_001635395.1 Sulfitobacter sp. HI0129
ATGCCCGGGCTCACGATCAGGCGCGCGACCTTGTCGAAAACGCCCGCCTCGTGCAGGTCGCGACAGGTCAGCCCCTCCGCCTCGGCGCGGGCGCGTGCGGCGGGTTTGTCATCCCAGCAGAGCGGTTTCGCGCCCCCGGCGGCCAGCGCCCGCGCCGTGCTCAGCCCCGACCGGCCCAACCCGAGAACCGCGACCCGCGCGCCTTCCAAACCCTGTACGGGAATCATCGCACCCCTCCGTTCCGCCCGACGGCCTGCTTGCCGTTTCACGTAAAATATGCCCAAAGCGCCCCTATCACAGACAGGAGCGAAGCCAAATGCCGAATCTTGCCGCCACGTTGTCCAAGCTGACCGATGAGGTCCGGCAGCGCGACGACTGGGGCGCGGTGGCTTCCTATATCCCGGAACTGGCGGGTATCGATCCACGCCAGTTCGGCATCGCCGTCGTGCTGGCGGACGGCAGCGTGTATGAAGCGGGCGATGCGCAGACGCCGTTTTCCGTCCAGTCGATCACCAAGGTCTTCACCCTAGCCATAGCGCTCGGCCGGTCGGGCGATCAGCTCTGGCACAGGGTGGGCCGGGAACCTTCCGGTCGGGCCTTCAATTCGATCGTCCAGCTCGAGCAGGAACAGGGCCGCCCCCGCAACCCCTTCATCAACGCGGGCGCCATCGTCACCACGGACGAGGTGCTGGGCAGCCGCCCCCCGCGCGAAGCCCTGGCCGAGATCGTGCAATTCGTCCGCAATGCCGCCGGCAACGACAATATCCATATCAACGAGGCTGTCGCCGCCTCGGAAACCGCCTTCGGGCACCGTAACTTCGCCCTTGCCCATTTCCTCGCGTCCTTCGACAACCTCAAGAACGCGCCGGAACTGACGCTGGGCACCTATTTCCACCATTGCGCGCTGGAGATGACGGTGCGGGATCTCGCCATGGCGGGCCGCTTTCTGGTGGATGCACCGGGCCTACCCCGGCTGGTCGCCCCCAGCCGGATCCGCCGCCTCAACGCGCTGATGATGACCTGTGGCCACTACGACGGTTCGGGCGATTTCGCCTATCGGGTGGGTCTGCCCGGAAAATCGGGCGTGGGGGGCGGCATCCTCGCCATCGTGCCGAACCGCGCCAGCATCGCTGTCTGGTCGCCCGGCCTCAACCGCTATGGCAATTCCGCCATGGGCACCGAAGCGTTGGCTCAGTTGACCCGGCAGATGGACTGGTCTGTGTTCTGACCCACCGCTTCCTTCCAAATGGCGTCAAATCCCGGGGAGCGCGAGGGGCTGGCCCCTCGCCCACGGGCCGCCCTGCCTTAACGCACCTTCAGCGTCGCCAATCCGATCATCGCGAGGATGAGCGAGATGATCCAGAACCGGATCACGATCTGCGGCTCCGCCCATCCCTTCTTTTCATAATGATGATGGATGGGCGCCATCAGGAAGACCCGCTTGCCGGTACGCTTGAAGTAGAGCACCTGGATGATGACCGACAGCGCCTCCACCACGAAAAGACCGCCCACCACCGCCAGCACCAGTTCGTGCTTGGTGCCCACCGCGATGGCGCCCAGCGCGCCGCCCAACGCCAGTGAGCCGGTGTCGCCCATGAAGACGGCAGCGGGCGGTGCGTTGTACCACAAAAAGCCCAACCCGCCCCCGAAAAGGCCGGCGGTGAAGATGAAGATCTCCCCCGTTCCCGGGACGTAGTGCACATCGAGGTATTCGGTGAAGTCGACCCGCCCCACCGCATAGGCGATCACGCCCAGCGCGCCTGCGGCGATCATCACCGGCATGATGGCCAATCCGTCCAGCCCGTCTGTCAGGTTCACCGCATTGGCCGCGCCGACGATGACGAACATTGCGAAGGGGACAAAGAAGATACCGAGGTTGATCAACGTATCCTTGAAGACCGGCAGAGCGAGTTGATAGCGCAGGGCGTCCGGGTGCAACTGGGCCGCCCAGAAGGCCGCGATGCCCGCGATGGTAAAGCCGATCGCGAGCCGCAGCTTGCCCGAAACGCCGTTCACGTTCTGCTTGCTGACCTTGGCATAATCATCGGCAAAACCGATGGCTGCGAAGGACATGGTCACGAAGAGGGTGATCCAGACGAAACCGTTGTCGAGCCGCGCCCAGAGCAGGGTGGAGGTCAGCAGCGCCCCCACAATAAGCAGCCCGCCCATGGTCGGCGTGCCGGCCTTGACGAAATGCCCTTCCGGGCCGTCGTCGCGGATGGGCTGCCCCTTGCCCTGCGATTTGCGCAGCACGTTGATCAGCGGCCTGCCGAACAGGAATCCAAAGATCAGCGCGGTAAAGAATGCGCCCCCAGCCCGGAAGGTGATGTAGCGAAAAAGATTGAAAAAATCGCCACCATCCGACAGCAGGGTCAACCAATAGAGCATTCAGGGGAGTCCTTACTCAAGATCTGGGGGTCTCAGCGGTGTCGACCGGATGGCCCATTTTGCGGATCGCGTCAACGACAAGCCCCAGTTTCATGCTGAGCGAGCCCTTGGCGAGCACAACATCGCCGGCGTCGAGACGCCCGCGAATACCGTCGGCCATTTCCTCGGCGCTCTCCGTCCAATCGCCGCGCAGTTGTTCCGGCAGCAGATCGTACAGCGCCTTCATCAGCGGCCCTACGCAGTGGATCACGTCTAGTCTGGCGGTGGCATCGAGATACGCGAGCCCCGCGTGCAGCGCCACGGCATCGGGCCCCAACTCCTTCATGTCACCCAGAAAGGCGATCCGCCGCCCCCGTGCGACCCGTCCGATCCCGTCGGCGGGCTCCGTCCCGGCCAGCACGTCCAGTGCTGCCGCCATGGAGGTCGGGTTCGCGTTATAGCTGTCGTCGATCAGCTGCAGGGTCAGATGCGTCTCGACCGGGTCGAGGATGATGGTCTCGCGCTGGCCGCGTCCCGCATAGGGCTGCCACCGGCCGAGCGACTGGGCGGCCAGCGCGCGGTCCGCGCCCAGGGCCTCCGCCGCAGCCATGGCGGCCAGCCCGTTCATGGCGAAATGGCGTCCCGGCGTGGCGATCTTGAACAAAAGCGGGCTGCCTTCGACATCGGCCTGAACGATGGTCGCTTCGGGCTGCACCGTGACCTCGCCCAGGCGGTAGTGATGGGCGTGGACGCCGAATTCGACATCCCGCAGCCGCCGGTCGACCGCCTTGGCCATCAGGATGGCGGCATGTTCGATATCGGCGTTGATCACCGCGACGCCGCCGGGTTCCATCCCGTCGAAGATCGCCGCCTTTTCCACCGCGATCCCGGTAATGTCGTCGAAAGCCTCCAGATGCGCGGCGGCCACCGTGGTCACGACCCCTACATGCGGACGCGCGAGCCTGGAGAGAGGCGCGATTTCGCCGGGGTGGTTCATGCCGATCTCGATGATCGCAAATTCGGTATCTTCGGGCATGCGTGCGAGGGTCAGCGGCACGCCCCAGTGGTTGTTGTAGCTGGCCACACTGGCATGGGTGCGCCCCTGATCCGACAGGATCGTCAGCAGCATTTCCTTGGTGGAGGTCTTGCCCACGCTGCCCGTCACCGCGACGACGCGGGCGGCAGTGCGCGCCCGGGCGGCGCTTCCAAGGTCTTCCAGCCCGCGCAGGACATCGGGCACGATCAAGAGCGGCGCGTCCTCGGATACGCCATCAGGAACATGGGAGACGAGCGCGGCTGCGGCGCCTTTTTCAAGCGCCTGTGCTACGAATTCATGCCCGTCCCGCTGGGCCGCGAGCGCCACGAAGAGATCTCCCGGCGCGAGGGTCCGGGTATCGATGGAAACGCCGTGGCAGGACCATGCGGGTCCCCGCGCCTCTCCGCCGGTTGCCGCGCGGGCGGTTTCCTGCGTCCAGAGCGCGGTCATGTCAACTTTCCTTCCAGCGCGGCCACCGAAATGCTGGCCTGTTCGGCATCGTCGAAGGGCAGGATGTCATCGCCGATGATCTGCCCGGTTTCGTGGCCCTTTCCGGCGATGAGCAGAGCATCGCCCGGCCCGATCATGCTGACTCCGCGCAGGATCGCTTCGGCCCGGTCGCCCACCTCCAGCGCGCCGGGTGCCCCGGCCAGCACGGCGGCACGGATGGCGGCGGGGTCCTCGCTGCGGGGGTTGTCGTCCGTCACGATGACGGCATCGGCATGTTCGGTCGCTGCAGCACCCATCAGGGGGCGTTTGGCGCGGTCCCTGTCGCCGCCCGCCCCCACGATGGCCACCAGCCGGCCCATCACATGCGGGCGCATCGCCGCAAGTGCCGTGGAAACGGCATCCGGCGTATGGGCATAGTCGACAAAGACCGCCCCGCCGCCGTCCCTTGTGGCGGCAAGCTGCATGCGCCCGCGCACGGTCTTGAGATGGGGAAACGTGTCAAAGACATCCTGCGGCTCCGCCCCGCAGGCGATGGCAAGGCCCGCGGCCACCAGCACGTTGTCGGCCTGAAACCCGCCGATCAGTTCGAGCCGTTTCTGATAGCTGCGGCCACGGTAGACAAAGCGCAGGTCCTGCCCCGTCTCGTCAAAGCGCTGGCCCGTCAGATGCAGGTCGCCCCCGTCACGGCCCACGGTCAGCACGCTGCAGCCCCGCGCCTTGGAAACGGCGACCAAATCGACCCCGCGCGCGTCGTCGATGTTGATCACGGCTGTACCGTCCTCCGGCAGAACGCGGGCGAAAAGGCCCGCCTTGGCGTCGAAATAGGCTTCGAAGCTTTCGTGATAATCCAGATGATCCTGCGAAAAGTTCGTGAACCCCGCCGCGCGCAGGGTGACCCCGTCCAGCCGCCGCTGGTCGAGCCCGTGGCTCGACGCCTCCATCGCCGCATGGGTGATGCCCTGCCCCGCCGCTTCGGCCAGCACCCGGTGCAAGGTCAGCGGCTCGGGCGTGGTGTGCGACAGGGGTGCTGTCCATGCGCCCTCCACCCCGGTGGTGCCGAGGTTCACCGCCGCGTAGCCCAGTTCGATCCAGATCTGGCGCAGAAAGCTGGAAACGGAGGTCTTGCCATTGGTGCCGGTCACGGCGGCCATGGTCGCGGGCTGTGCCCCGTACCATAGGGCCGCGGCCCGGGTGAGCGCCTCCCTCGGGGCATCTGTCACGACAAGGGCCGCGTCCGAGTCGGCCAGCGCCTCTGCGGCGATGATCACGCCTTCAGCATCGGTGAGCACGGCGGCGGCGCCCTGCGCCAGTGCCTGCGCGGTGAAGGCCGCGCCATGCTGAACCGTACCCGGCATCGCCGCGAAGAGAAAACCGGCCTGCACGGCACGGCTATCGACGGCGATTCCGGTGATTTGCGGGTTGGCCCCGCGCGCGGCAGTCAGGCCAAGCGCGGAAAGGGAAACGGCCCGTTTATCCATGGGGGAAGACTTTTTCAGTT
Source organism: Sulfitobacter sp. HI0129 (assembly GCF_001635395.1). NCBI lineage: Bacteria > Pseudomonadati > Pseudomonadota > Alphaproteobacteria > Rhodobacterales > Roseobacteraceae > Sulfitobacter > Sulfitobacter sp. HI0129. The sequence continues at coordinate 5,352 of NZ_LWGH01000864.1, forward strand.
GCTGCCTGTCAGCGTTAACACAGCCTCTTCCGCAGGTACAACTGTCGGCCGTAGCCCCAGAAGCGGCGCGACCCGGCGGATCATCTCTGCCGCGACGGGCACCGCCGTCCAGCCTGCCGTCCGCCGCGGTTTGGAGCCTGACGTCTCCACCGGCTCGTCCAGCGTGACGATCAGCACGTACTCGGGATCATGGGCCGGAAAGATGCTGGCGAAGGTGGCGATCACCTTGTCCTCGTAATATCCGCCGCGCGGCTTTGGTTTGTCTGCGGTGCCGGTTTTGCCGCCCACGTGATAGCCGGGCACTTCGCCGAAGCTGGCCGTGCCGTCGCTCACGACCTTGCGCAGCATCATCCGGGAATCGCGCGCAGCCCGTTCGGACATGACGCGCGGGCCGGGTTTCACGCCGTCCTGCTTCAGCAGGGTCGGCGTCACCCGCCGCCCGCCGTTGGCGATGGCGGCATATCCCGCCGCGAGGTGCATGGGACTGGTCGAAAGACCGTGCCCGTAGGAAATGGTCACGCTGCTCAACTCGGTCCAGCGCTTGGGCAAGAGCGGCTTGCCGCCCGCCGCCTCGACGATCTCGAATGGGGTCGCCTCGAAGAAGCCCATGTTGCGCAGGAATTCCTGCTGCCGCTCGATCCCGATATCGAGCGCGAGCCGCCCGGTCCCCCGGTTGGAGGAATGCACGATGATATCGGCAACGCTGAGCTTGCCGTAATTCTTGTTGCGGAATTCACCGATACTAAACCCGCCCACTTTCATCGGGCCCGCCGTTTCGATGATCGTATCGGCGTTCACAAGGCCCAGATCGATGGCCTGCGCGGCAGTGAAGATCTTGAAGGTGGAGCCAAGTTCATAGACCCCCTGCACCGCCCGGTTGAACAAAGGGCTGTCCGACGGATCGCCCGACGTTGCCGGGCGCGGCCTGTCGTTGGGATCGAAGCTGGGCAGCGACACCACGCTGATGACCTCGCCCGTCTTGGCGTTCATCAGGACGCTGGTCGCACCCTTCGCGTTGAGCAGTTTCATCCCGCCATAGAGAACCCGTTCCGCCGCGGCCTGCACCGTCAGGTCGAGCGAGAGTTCAAGCGGCTTGGCCCCGTTGGCCGGGTCACGCAGATAGCTGTCGAAATACTTTTCCACCCCGGCCACGCCGATCACCTCGGCGGCGCGCACGCCTTCCTTGCCGAAACTGGCGCCGCCCAGCACATGTGCCGCCAGCGTGCCGTTGGGATAAAGCCGCATGTCGCGGGGCGCGAAAAGCAGGCCGGGATCGCCGATGTCGTGAACGGCCTGCATCTGCTCGGGGCTGATTTTCTTCTTGATCCACAGGAACTTGCGCTTGCCCGTGAAATCCTTGATCAGCCGGTCTTCCTTCAGGTCGGGGAAGACCTTGACCAATCCTTTGGCGGCGGCCACCGGGTCGACCATGTGACGCGGCTGGGCATAGAGCGCGTGGGTCTCAAGGTTGGTCGCCAGAATGTTGCCGTGGCGATCGACGATATCGGCACGGGTCGCCGAGATGACCGATCCGGGCGCCTGTGCGCGCGGCTCCGTCGGTTCGGACGTGGCGAGCAGACCCATCCGTGCGCCCACCACCGCAAAGGCACAGAAAAAGAACACCCCCATGACCAACAGGCGCCCCTCGGCGCGCTGACGGGCAGCATCGCGCATCTGCTCGTGCCGGATGCGCTTGTTCTCGCGCTCGATGGCGTCGGGGTTTTCGCCTTTCTGGCGGGCGTCGAGAATACGGGCGAGCGGGCGCAGCGGGGTGCGGATCATAGCGGGTCTTCCTCGTCTGCATTCATCGTGGACACGTCAACCGGATCGGTGATCGTCAGCGGTGGCGGGGCGGGATAGATGATCTGGTCCACAAGGCCGAACTGATCGGGATGCAGGGGCAGCAGGCCGAGGCGTTCGAAATTCAGTTCCGCCAGATCGCGCAGCCGGTCGGGGCGGTTCTGATAGGCCCATTCCGCGCGCAGCACGGCAAGGCGGGCATGGGCATCGCGGATGTTGGCGTGCAACCGGTCCGCGTCGCTCAGCGCCTGCTGGGTGGCGTAATTCTCACGGTAGGCCCAGAAGGCCAGCCCGATGACGCCAAGGGCGGTGAGAATGTACAAAACGGCTCGCATGGTCTCAGATCCCCCTGACCTGTGGCATTCCGATGGATGACGCCTCGACGGTGCCCGAAGGCGCGTCGGTGCGGGTGGCGATGCGCAGCTTGGCCGAGCGGGCGCGCGGGTTGCGCTCCTGCTCCTGCGCGTCGGGTGCTATGGCCTTGCGCCGTTCAAGCCGGAAGCGCGGCGCCTCCGGTTCGCGTTCGGGGGCAAAACGGTTCGCGTTGCCGCCCCCGCCGGAGCGCGCGGTGAGGAAGCGCTTGACCATGCGGTCCTCTACCGAATGGAAGGTCACCACCGCAAGCTGGCCGCCCGGTTTCAACGCCCGCTCGGCCGCCATGAGACCGCCGAACAATTCCTCGTATTCGTCATTCACGGCAATGCGCAGAGCCTGAAAGCTGCGGGTTGCGGGGTGGCTCTGCCCCGGTTTCTGGCGCGGCAGACAGCCTTCCACCAGTTCGGCGAGCTGCAGGGTGCGGGTGATCGGCGCGTCTTCCCGCGCGCGGACGATGGCACGGGCGATGCGCCGGCTCGCCCGCTCTTCGCCGTAGTGAAAAAGAATATCCGCCAGCGCCTCTTCCTCCGCGCCGTTCACCAGATCGGCAGCCGATGGCCCTTCCTGGCTCATCCGCATGTCGAGCGGGCCGTCGCGCATGAAGGAAAAGCCGCGTTCGGCCCGGTCAAGCTGCATGGAGGAAACGCCGAGGTCCAGAACGACCCCGTCGAGGTCCGATCCCTGTTCGTCCAGCCTGGAAAACACGCCGCGGCGCATGTCGATCCGGTCGCCATAGGCATCGGCCCAGTCGCTGGCCATCTCGAAGGCCAGCGGATCGCGGTCCACCGCGATGACCCGCGCGGCACCGGCCTCCAGCAGGCCACGGGTATAGCCGCCCGCGCCAAAGGTGCCGTCCAGCCAGATGCCCTCGATGGGTGCACAATAGCGCAGGATCGGTTCCAGAAGGACGGGAACATGGTCGCCCGTCTGGTCCGCCGAAGTCATAGATCATCCAGATAGAGAGAGGGATCGACATCGGGATCGAAGTCTTCGTCCGCGTCCGCCTCGGCCGCGACGTGGGCCGCATAGGTTTCGGGCTTCCACATCTGGAAGGTATCGCCCGAAGCGCCGACGAAGACCGTCCCGTCGAGCCCGATCTTTTCACGCAGCTTGGCCGGCAGCACGATGCGGCCGGTTTCATCGATTGTCATGTCCAGCGCCTGCTGGGAATAGAGCCGTTCCATGGCCTTGCGCTTGGGAGAGGCACGGGGGTGACGCTCGATCTTCTCGTCGACCTCGTCCATCGCCTCGATCGTGAATGCCTCAAGGTAGTCGCGGCGTTCGTCCCCGTATACGAGGATGAAGCGCGCCAGATTGCCATTGTTGAAGTCGGGATCGCAGGCTTCGACCACGCGGCGGAAGTTGGCCGGGATCGAAACCCTGCCCTTCGCGTCGACCTTCAGGTCGCCTTCGCCTCTGAACCTGCGTGCCACGTTCGGCTGTTCCCTTTGCCCGTTACAATCGGGCTTTGTGCGTTCCCCAGGTCCGAAAATGAAAAACGGCGGGTTGATCTGCTGCCACTGATCAACCCGCCGCCTTTGTCCCGCAGCTTGCGGGTAAGTCCGATCGCACGCGCCACCTGGGGGGATGTTGCCGCTCGCGCGCCGGATCTTCTGGTCTGATGAAAGCGAGGTGCCTGTATGAACCTGCTAGAGTTTTATTGGTCTGTGGGGTCGTTTGGTGCCCCGTGTCCCGTTCTCATCTGATGGACTATGGATGCCATGGGAATTCATGGGCGTCTACCGATATCTGAGCGGGGATAGGGCAAAACAGGTTCTGCACA
>NZ_LWGH01000865.1:0-2202 GCF_001635395.1 Sulfitobacter sp. HI0129
GCCGTTGCCATTTCGCCTGTCTCCTGTGTGTCATATCGGCCTGACAGGGGCAATCGCCCGGTTTCCGCCGATAGGCTTTATGTTCTGCTAATGTTCTATATGAGACCAAATAGAGAACGTTTCAACTAAATTGTCGTAAGCTCCATGGTTTTCGCGTAAGGGTTAAAATGTCGTTTAAGTCGAAGCCGCCGGAAAGGCGGACAAATACGGGGGGCAGATCATGCTGGTGTTCTTCAAGGAGCGGCTTGCCTTCCTGTCCGTGCCCAAGACGGGGACGACGGCCTATGAATCGGCCCTCGCGTCACGGGCCGACATGGTGCTTTCGGATCCGCCGATGCTGAAACACGCGCCGGTCTATCGCTACAATCGTTTCATCCGGCCGATGTACCTGAAGGTCTGCGATGCGGAGCTTGAACTGATGGCGGTGATGCGGGAGCCCATCGATTGGCTGGGAAGCTGGTATCGCTACCGCCAGCGCCCTTTCATGAATGGGAAACCGAATGCGACCTTCGGAATCAGCTTCGATGATTTCGTGCTGGCCTATATGAAAGGCAAGCGCCCCCCCTTTGCCGACGTGGGTAGCCAGTTCAAGTTTCTGGAGGCGCAGCCAAACGGCACGGCGGTGACCCATCTGTTCCGCTACGAAGACCAGCCGCGCCTGCAGTCGTTTCTGAATGACAGGCTGGGGGTGACACTGGAACTCGCGCGCGAAAACGTTTCCCCACCCATGGAGCTTTCGCTGTCGGACGACGTGGCCCGGCGGTATCGCCGGAAATTCGCGGAGGAATACGACCTTTACGAAAGTATCGGCTGACGGGCTACGCTCAATGCAGTTGCGCGTGCACCGTTTCCGTCAGATCGGTGAGCGAGAAGGGTTTGGGCAGGAAGACGGAATTGGGAATCTTGATCTGTTCCTCGGCAAAACTGTCCTCCGCGTAGCCCGAAACGAAGACGACCCGCACGTCCGGCCTGTCTTTCAAGGCGAGCCGCACCCATGAAGGCCCGTCCATGCCGGGCATCACCACATCGGTCACGAATATGTCGATCTCGAGGGTTTCGTCCTCCAGCGTGCGCAGGGCCGCTTCGGCGGATTCCGCCTCCAGCACCGTGTAACCGCGCAGGCGCAGGGCCCGGCTGGCAAAGGCGCGCACGGGGGCCTCATCCTCCACCAGCAGGATGACACCGTCGCCGTGACGCGGATTGGGTTGGGGCGCCGGTACGCGCGCCGGGGCCACCTGCGGCTGGGGCAGTTGCTGGGCCGGAAAGTAGAGGGTAAAACAGGTGCCCTGCCCCGGCACGCTGTCCACGAAGATATAGCCGCCGGTCTGCTTGATGATGCCGTAGGCAGTGGACAGACCAAGCCCGGTGCCCTCGCCCGTGCGCTTCGTGGTATAGAACGGTTCGAACACCTTTTGCAGCCGGTCGCCCGGAATCCCCGTGCCGTTGTCGGAGACCGATACCGTCACGTAGGAGCCGGGCGGCACGGTCACACGGTCCCGGATCAGCGGTTCGGAAAGCGTTTCGTTCTGGGTCAGGATGGTAATCTCACCCCCCGCGGGCATCGCGTCCCGCGCGTTGACCACGAGGTTCATCAGGACTTGTTCCAACTGCCGCTTGTCTGCGCGAATGGGGTGCAGAACCGGGTCATGGCTGAGCGACAGGGATACTTTTTCCCCTACCAGCCGGTTCAGCAGGTGGGTGAGGTCCGCCAGCGTATCGCGCATGTCGAGCGTTTCTGGCCGCAGGGTCTGCTTGCGCGAGAATGCCAGCAGCTGCCCCACCAGCGCTGCGGCGCGGTTGGCGTTCTGGTTGATCTGCATCAGGTCGGCATAATCCTTGTCGCCCTGATCGTGCCGCAGCAGCAAGAGATCGCAATGGCCTGAGATGGCCGTGAGCAGGTTGTTGAAATCATGGGCCACGCCCCCGGCGAGCTGCCCGATCGCCTGCATCTTCTGGCTCTGGACGAACTGCGCTTCGAGCGATTTCAGTTCGGTCGCGTCCTGCAGCACCGCGATCAGGCAGGGACCCTCAGGCTCGGCCACCCGGTTGAGCGTGACCTGCACGAAAATTTCGGCATCGTCCCGGGTCAGCCGCAGGAATTCCGCCTTCCGCGAGAGCCGCTCGGAAAGCGTGTCGTCGAACCAGTCGCTCACCGAACGGCCAAGGCCTTCCATCATCGCCGACAGATGCACACCCACGGCC
>NZ_LWGH01000866.1:0-1909 GCF_001635395.1 Sulfitobacter sp. HI0129
GCCTGTGCCTGCACCGGCGCGGATTCGAATGGCATAATGGTTAAATTTCCTGTCACATCTGCTTTGTTATTGTGCGGGGTTCAGCACAGTCACGAAGGAACCTGCATGCGAGTTGCAAAGATTCCGTTCGATTCCATCCCGTCCCCTGTCGAAAAACACGCAGTCCTGCTCTGCCTTGCCCACGCGCGAATACGCGCGCCGGTTGAACGCTACCGCCTATTTCGTCTGTGCCGCCATATAGGGCGGATCACCGGTTGGAAAACAAAAACCGCGTGAAGTGTTTTTTGCCTAGAGGTCGAGAAGACGTTCCACTGCACCGGCCCCTCTGGTCAGCAGGGTTGCATAGCCTGCTACATCGATGTTCGCACCGCAGATGACGAGACCGACCCGTCGCCCGGCCAACCGCTGCCGCAGGGGCCCCAGCGCGGCAGCCAGAACCGCGCCCGCGGCCGGTTCAACGGCGAGTTTCGCCTCCTGCTGGCACAGGGCCATGCCAGCACAGATCAAATCATCGTCAAGCGTCACCATATCGTCGACGTATGCCTGACACAGGGCGAGCCCCAGCGGCAGCGCCATGGGCGGGCCGAGGCTGTCGGCCACCGTCTCCACCTTGTCGAGCGTGACCGGCGCCCCGTGGGCAAGGCTGCGCGTCATGGCATCGGCGCCGCGTGGCTCTACCCCGAAAACCTCACAAGACGGGCTCAACGCCTTGACCGCCGCAGCCACCCCGCCGATCAATCCGCCCCCGCCGACCGAGACGACAACGGCGTCGAGGTCCGGAACGTCCTGTAGGAACTCCAGCCCGACACCGGCGGTCCCCAGTACCGTGTGCAGCCCGTCGAAAGGATGGATGAAACTGCGGCCTTCCTCCGACACCAGCCGTTCGGCTTCGGCAAAGGTGGCGGCGCCGGGTGCCTTAAGGATCACATCCGCCCCCGTCGCCCGGGCGAGCGTCACCCGGTAGGGATTGGCATTGTCCTGCATCACAACCTTGGCCGGGCACCCCATACGCGCCGCCGCCCAGCCCGCCGCGATGGCGTGATTGCCCGCACTTGCGGCGGTGATCCCGCACTTCCTTTCCTCATCCGACAGGGCCATCAGGTTGGACAGCGCACCCCGCGCCTTGAAGGTCCCGGTATGCTGAAAACATTCGAGCTTCATCGTCAGAGTTGCCCCGGGGAAGGCTTTGGTCAGCAGCGGCGTCTGCAAAGGAATGGTCGGCGTGTGCCGGATTATGCCCGAAAGCTCGTCGTGCCGGGCCTGCATGGCATCGAGGGTCAGGGCGGACAGATCAGGGCTCCCCATGTCAAACTCCGGGTCCGGCGCCATTGGGCGCACGCGAAAGAATCCCGCCTGCTCCATCAGCGCTATCGGCGGGGGCGAGTTCTTCGAAATCGAAGTTATGGAGACGCCCGGCGCGTTTCGCGGCCTTTTCGCTGCTGATCATGATGTCCTCCACATCCTTGCGGGCCTGCCCGAAATGCCGGTCGAGGTTGCCCACCCGCGCGACCAGACGTTCAACATCCGCGTGCAGTGCCCCCAGCTCCTTGCGGATCGAACCGGCCTGCTCGCGCATCCGTGCATCCTTCAGGATTGCACGCATGGTGTTCAGAGTGGCCATGCAGGTCGTCGGCGACACGATCCAGACCCGCGCGGCGAAACCTTCGCGCACCAGTTCGGGGAAATTGCCATGCAGCTCGGCATAGACCGCCTCGGACGGCAGGAACATAAGCGCGCCGTCGGCGGTCTCTCCCTCGATGATGTATTTCTGCGCGATGGCAGAAATATGGGTGCGAACGGCGGCGCGCATGGCCCGCGCGGCCTCCCGCAGAGCCTGGTCGCTATCCGCCCGGCGCAGCGCCTCATAGGCTTCGAGCGGGAACTTGCTGTCAATCACGATCGGGCCGGG
>NZ_LWGH01000867.1:0-2043 GCF_001635395.1 Sulfitobacter sp. HI0129
GCCGACGCCTTTGACGATGCAAAGGCCTGGGTTTCGAAGGGCTGAAAAGCAAAGACCCTCGGGGCCAGGGGCCACGAGGGTCGAATTTTCGGCATTACGCTTCGGATGATTTACATCATACCTTCGCGTTGCGCTTTTTTGCGTGCCAGCTTGCGGGCACGGCGGATCGCTTCGGCTTTCTCGCGCGCCTTTTTCTCGGACGGCTTTTCGAAATGCTGCTTGAGCTTCATTTCACGGAAAACGCCTTCGCGCTGAAGCTTCTTCTTCAGAGCCCGGAGGGCCTGATCGACGTTGTTGTCGCGAACACTAACCTGCATGTGGTTGTCACCACCTTTCTAGGATAAAGTTGCAAGGATTTGCAGGAAACCGCCCTATATCAACCGAAAGGCAAATTGTCCACCCTTCAGCCCGGCGAAAAGGAGCGTTCCATGACTGACCCCCTTCCTGACCCGAAATCCAGACTTCTGGACGCGGCACTGCCGCATGTAGCCTTCGACGGATGGACCGAAAAGACCTTTGAGGCGGCCATTCGCGATTCGGATGTTTCCCCCACCGTGGCGCGGGCCAGTTGCCCCCGGGGCGGTGTCGATTTGGCGGTCGCCTATCACAAACGGGGCGATGAACTGATGCTGGAACGCCTGAAAGCCGCGCCCATGACCGATATGCGGTTTCGCGACCGCATCGCGGCAGCGGTACGTTTTCGCATCGAAGCGATTGACGACAAGGAAGCGGTGCGGCGGGGCAGCTCGCTTTTTGCGCTGCCGCAATATGCGCCAGACGGGGCCAAGCTGATATGGGGCACCGCCGACGCGATCTGGGACGCGCTGGGCGATACCTCCGAAGACGTCAACTGGTACACCAAACGCGCAACACTCAGCGGCGTCTATTCCGCAACGGTCCTCTATTGGCTCGGAGATACCAGTGAGGGCAACGCCGCCACCTGGGCCTTTCTGGACCGGCGGATCGATGACGTGATGCAGATCGAGAAGCTGAAGGCGCAGGTTCGCGAAAGCCCGACGCTCAGCCGGCTGATGGCCGGGCCCAATTGGCTACTGAGCCATGTGAAGGCGCCCGCGCGGATGCCCCGGATGAACTTTCCCGGCAGCTGGACCGCACCGCGCCGCTGACGGCTTTCCCCCCGGTGGAACTGGTGGTAGGTCCGCCGGAGGTTCCCATCGAAGATAGAAGGTCATGTCCGACGAAGCGCCACTGATCGCCCTCAGGCAGGTGAGCTACGCACCGGGCGGAGCAAACGTCCTGTCCGACATCGATTTCGCCGCATCCGAACGACGGATCGGGATCGTCGGACGCAACGGATCGGGCAAGACGACGCTGGCACGCGTAATGGCGGGGCTGGTGGCCCCCGATAGCGGGACGGTCCGGATCGCCGGCGCCGATGTCGTGGCGGACCGGAAGGCCGCGCTCGCGCTTGTGGGAATACTCTTCCAGAACCCGGATCACCAGATCATCTTTCCCACGGTCGCCGAGGAACTGCGCTTTGGCCTCTTGCAGATGCGCTTGCCGGAGGAGGAGGTCGATGCCCGGGTCGCGGACGTGTTGGCGCGGTTCGACCGGTCCCACTGGGCGGAAGCAACCGTACATACGATGTCTCAGGGGCAGCGGCAGCTTGTGTGCCTCATGGCGGTTTTGGCGATGGCTCCGCAGGTGATCATCCTGGATGAACCTTTTTCCGGGCTCGATATCCCCACCGCCCTGCAACTGGAGCGCCGGCTCGCGGCCATCGATTGCACGGTCATCCAGATCACCCACGATCCGCGCATGGTCGCTGATCATGACCGCGTCCTGTGGATCGAGAACGGACGGATCGAGGAGGACGGGCCGCCCGCCTCCGTGCTTCCGGTCTTCGAAGCGCGGATGCATGAGCAGGGGGCGCGTGATGATCGCACTGACCTCGCCGGTTGAGACACCTGCACATCACTGGCCCGCCGGACTGAAGCTCGCGGCGCTATGTATCGTGACGATCATCCTTTTCGCTGTGGAAGGGTTGTTGGCACATCTGGCATTTCTCGCTGCAACAGCATT
>NZ_LWGH01000868.1:0-1519 GCF_001635395.1 Sulfitobacter sp. HI0129
AGCTGCGCCTCCTGCGCCGCCTTCATCTGGGCAAGGATCGCCCCGCGATCGTCCCCCGGACGCACCTCGTAGCTGTCGGGCGCCAATGTACCCTCGGCCGGGACCTCGCCGATTTCACCGTTGAGCAGGTCGATAGACTTCAGCGCCTCGACCACCTGCCAGCTTGTCACGCCCTCGGCCATGGCCACGCGAAAACGGGTGTCGTTCTTTTCCTTGGTCTCGGTGTAAAGCACCGGCGCTTCCTCGGCGGCCGGGTCGAACTCGGCCCGCTCGACAAAGCGGTTAGTCTGCGGATCAAGCTCACGCACCTGTACCGACACCGCGTTCACCCCGATGCGGTAGACGACTTCGGTACCGCAGGTGCTGGCCCCGCCCCGGGTAATCACATCCACGATTTCCTGCATGGACTGTTCGGGCTGGACCAGAAAACTGCCCGCCTTCAGATTGGATGTCTTCTCTTCGTAGTCCGCGCCGATGCGAAAGATCGACCCGGATGTCACCGCGCCCTGCGCCTCCAGATCACGGCTGACCTGACGCATGTTCGATCCCCGCTCCACCTGCACGCAGATGGCCTGCGCCAGCGGTCCGGGTTGCTGGTACTGCGCGCGCCCCCACAGGATGAGCCCGCCCAACAGGAACAGGCCCACGATCAGCAGGGTGACCGCGTTGGACGCGATATGACGCCACATTACGAAACTTTCCCGAAGACGACGCTCGCGTTGGTGCCCCCGAAGCCGAAGGAGTTGCTCAGGGCAACATCGATCTTGCGCGCCACCTTCTTGTTCGGCGCCAGATCGATGGGGGTTTCCACCGCCGGATTGTCGAGGTTGATGGTCGGCGGCGCCACCTGATCACGGATCGCCAGAATGCTGAATATCGCCTCGATCGCGCCTGCGGCCCCCAGCAGATGCCCGGTCGCTGACTTCGTGGAAGACATGGTGACCTTGCCCGCATGTTCACCCATCAGCCGCTCCACCGCGCTAAGCTCGATGGTATCGGCCATCGTCGATGTGCCATGGGCGTTGATGTAATCGACATCGCTCGGCTCCAGATTCGCGTTCTTCAACGCCGCCCGCATGGACCGTTCGCCGCCTTCGCCGGTCTCCGACGGGGCGGTGATGTGATAGGCGTCTCCCGACAGACCATAGCCCAGCACTTCGGCATAGATCTTCGCACCCCGCGCCTTGGCGTGTTCGTATTCCTCCAGCACGACGATACCCGCGCCTTCGCCCATGACGAAACCGTCGCGGTCCACGTCATAGGGGCGGCTGGCCTTCTTGGGGTCGTCGCCGCGCTTGGTGCTCAGCGCCTTGCAGGCGTTGAAGCCCGCGATGCCGATCTCGCAGATCGCCGCCTCCGCGCCGCCCGCGATCATCACATCCGCATCGCCGTGACGGATCAGGCGCGAGGCGTCGCCGATGGCATGGGCCCCGGTGGAACAGGCGGTCACGACCGAATGGTTCGGCCCCTTGAACCCGTAGCGGATGCTGACCTGCCCCGAGATCAGGTTGATCAGCGC
>NZ_LWGH01000869.1:0-1635 GCF_001635395.1 Sulfitobacter sp. HI0129
CGCCCGATTGCACCGAAAAGTAGGGGTCCGCATCAATCCGCACCTCTACCGCCATCTGATCGGTTGGATCTGGCTAAGGGACAGTCTGGATAACCTGCCAAAGGTCCAGCGTTTGTTGGGCCACAAGCGCCTCCAGACAACCATCGACCACTATGCGGAGCTGGACGAGACCCTAATCTCCGAAGAGTGGCTCGCGCGTCTCGATCGTCGCTCAGCGGCGTGACCAACCTCCCACCATCAAGGATGCCTCAAACACATGAATGACTACCTTTCCAACATCCAGGATCTGCTGGGCAGCTCGCGGTGCCAAGAGATCATTGATCTCTATGCCGAACTGGTTGCACCCCAAAGCTCCGAGAAATGGCTCTCACATCTCGACCGTCACGCCGGGACAGACAAACCTCACCTGAGCGAGGGGTCCGCAAACGCATGAATGATCACCTCGCTCTATTGAACCGCATCCGCAACGCGGCCCCTGGAGATCAGCCGCCGAGCCTCCTCAAGCTCGAGAGGCACCTCGAACGGCGGCATCGCGAAGTCGGCTCAAGTGCCTTCATAGAGTTTGCACATCTTCAAAGAGTAGCGTCCGAAACATGGGACGCTGAACGCTGCGCGCATTTCGCCCAAGTGCTTCGCAGGGCGCGAGTGAAGCCGAAGCCGTCACGCCAGACTCCTTGGGAGAAAGCACAGATGCGCCTCCGTGAGCTTCCAGAGGATTGGCAGCCTGCCATCGCCGAACGGATCTCCATATCGATGGGGGACAAACGCCGCAAAGGGTGCCCCCTTTGGAGCGCTGCGCATTCCGCGAGTGTGATTCGCGCACTGGCGGGCTGGGTGGATCACTGCAGATCCCACGGCCTGCCCCTGCGACCAACCGGTCGGGCTCTTGACCGCTACGCATCTCAAGTTGCCGAACGCGCCTCAACACGGACGGCATCGGATTATGTTGGCCGTATCCTTGGTGGCATGACCGTCGTCGAACCCGGCTTCGCTTCTCAAGCTTGCGAATTCGTCGCATGTGACTGGCGGGAGCGCGCTGAGCAGGAAGGGGCCGCAACGAAAACCGGCTCCCAACTTGTCGGAGCCTCGGAAATATACGGCCTCGGGTTCGATCTGATGGAAAAAGCCCGAAAGCGGCGCCTACGAGGCGTCCATGCCGCACGGGACTTTCGAAACGGCATCCTGTTGTCTCTCAGCGCGGCCCTGCCGCAACGGGCACGTGCGCTCTCCGCACTGGCCTTTGACCAGACCCTCGCCCTGCCCGCTGCAGGGCTTATCCATGTCCGCATCCCGGCGCGAATGCTGAAACTGCCAGAGGATCGAAAAAATGGCGAACCGTTCGACAGGACCTTGAGCAGCCAAAAGCTTGCCGAGGCACTTCTGGAATACAGGCGCTCCTTCCGGCCGCTTTTTGACGAGGGACAGTGTCTGTTCCCGTCGATGCTCTCACCCGGCGCCGCAATCAGCGAAGGCCAGATCGGCCGCCTTACTGGCGATCTGACCGCACGGGCCTTTGGCGTGCGCGTGTCAATACACCGCCTCCGTGACAACGTCGCGACCGAGGCCAGCGAATACCTGACCTCGGGCGGCCGCGCGGCAACGGCCTTGCTCGGGCATCGCAGCGAAAGGACCGTG
>NZ_LWGH01000870.1:0-1759 GCF_001635395.1 Sulfitobacter sp. HI0129
AAACCACCTTCGAAGGGCCCGATGCGGTGGTGATCCGGTCCTGAACCTCACCGGTTTCGCGGTCGATGACCGAGACATAGCCTTCGCCCCGGATTGCCGCCCAGACCGTTTTGCCATCCGGCGACACGAATGCCTCATGCGGGGAACGGCCGACATAGGCGGTGGTCTGAACCTTGTTCGTCGCCGGATCGAGAACTTGTACCGCGTTGGACGAAACACTGACCACGCTCACCGCACTGCCGTCGCGGGCAAAGCCCAGACCATGCACGTTCTCTTCGTGCTGATCGACGGGGGCCATGTTCTTTTCGATCCGCTGTGCGCCAAGCGTGATGGTGCCCAGCACCTTTTCTTCTGCCGGGCTGATCACGGTGACGGTGTTGGAACTCTGATCGGCGGTATAGACCCGGTCCCCCGCCGCGATAGCCTGTGCGCCGGGCAAGGCGGGTGCCTGCCGCGCGGTAACTGTATCGACCGCGATCGGGATCACGACCGGCTTGCCATCGACCATCACGGGCGTGTCGATGTCGGTCGTTCCCTCGCCAAATTCATAAACCCGCGCGACACCGCTATCGGTGTGCAGCATCACGAAGAGCTTGTCACCGGCGGCAACGGGGGCACCAATCGGCACGGTAACGTGTTCCACCCCTTCGGGCACATAGGCGTTGCCGATCGATTGCGGCACAACGGGTCCGCCACCTTCGGCAACCGCGTGTACGACGACAAAGCCCGAACCGTTCAGGCCCGTTACATCGACCGACAGGGTCCCGGCCTCAACCGAGGGGTTCGTGACACTGACCTGCTGCGCCTGAACGGTCGCTGTCTGCGCGGCAACGGCCAGCGCGGCGAGCGCCGCAAATCGGCATGACTGATGAACTTTATTACTTGGCATTAAATCCTCCTTTATGAGCGCGCCTTTCGCGCCCTTGGAAGAACAACGGCGCGCAGGGTGCGTTTATTCCGCAGGGTCAGGTCACGAGATCGAGAGCCGGGAGAGAGCGCGGGCCCGGGCTCCGGCCCCTTCCGGGCGGCCGATATTTTTTTCCGACACGTGGGAATAAAATGCGCCCCCGGCACGTCACTCAGTCATGAAGCCGCTGCATACCGTGGAATGCAACGGTTCCGAACCCCGGGAGGAAAGACATGAAAATGATAGAGAACGTAAAGCGGCGCCACTTCCTGATCGGCTCCGCCGGCACGATGGCCGCCGCTGCCGTCGGCATGCCCGCAGGCGCGCAGGACAGCGACAACCCGCTACCGGACTACGTATCCTGGAAGGACGCGGAGGACGTGATTGTCCATTCCAAGCAGACACTGGAAACGAAACGCGCCGCGCAGGGCTCTGAACTGATCACCCCCAGTACCGAGCTTTACATCCGCAACAACCTGCCCGCTCCTTCCGACGATATCGTGGCAAATCGCGACGCATGGGAGATCGAGATCGACGGCGTCGCCAATCCCGGAACGATGACCGTGGGCGACATGAAGACGCTCGCCGTTGAAACGGTGGTCTGCGTGCTGCAATGTTCGGGCAACGGTCGTGCCTTCTTTGACCATGAAACCAGCGGCACGCAGTGGTCGGTGGGTGCTGCCGGCAATGTCGTCTGGACAGGCGTACCAGTGCGCGCGGTGATCGACGCGATGGGCGGGGCCGCCGAGGGGGCGAACTTCCTCACCGGCACGGGGGGCGAAGAAATCCCCGAGGGCGTCCCGAAAGAGACGATCCAGGTCGAACGTTCGGTGCCCATGGCCGCGATGGATC
>NZ_LWGH01000871.1:0-1963 GCF_001635395.1 Sulfitobacter sp. HI0129
GCCATTCTCTATACATCCGGCACCACGGGCCGGTCGAAGGGCGCCGTTCTCACCCATGGCAACCTTGCCTCCAACGCCGAGGCGCTGAACGACATCTGGCGCTTCACCGGCGAGGACCGGCTGATCCACGCGCTACCGATCTTTCACGCGCACGGGCTGTTCGTGGCCTGCAACATGGCGCTGACATCGGGTGCCACGATGATCTTCCTGCCGCGTTTCGACGCGGACCGGGTGATCGACGAAATGGCCAATGCAACGGTCCTCATGGGGGTGCCGACCTTCTACACCAGATTGTTGGCCTCCCCCCGGCTCGACAGATCGATAGCGGCCGGGATGCGCCTCTTCGTTTCCGGCTCGGCTCCGCTGCTGAAGGACACGCACACACAGTTCGCGGAACGCACCGGCCATACCATCCTAGAACGTTATGGTATGACCGAAACCTGTATGATCGCCTCCAACCCATATGAGGCGGATCGCCGGGTCGGCGCGGTCGGGTTTCCCCTGCCGAACGTCGAAATCCGCATCACCTCCCGGGAAACCGGCGATGCCCTCCCGCAGGGAGAGACGGGCGCCATCGAAGTCCGGGGGCCCAACGTCTTTGACCGCTACTGGCGCATGCCGGAAAAGACAGCCGCAGAATTCCGCGAAGACGGCTTTTTCATTACCGGCGATCTGGGCCGGATCGACGCCGACGGCTACCTGCACATCATCGGCCGGGACAAGGACCTCGTGATTACCGGGGGATACAACGTCTACCCGAAAGAAATCGAAGCACTGATCGACACGCTGCCCGGCGTGGCAGAATCCGCCGTCATCGGCCTGCCCCACCCGGAATTCGGCGAAGGCGTCACCGCCGTCGTCGTACCGCACCCCGACAAGGACGTGGACGAGCAAGACGTGCTCGCCGCCCTCTCGGGTCAACTGGCGCGCTTCAAGCAACCCAAGGCGGTCCTGTTCGTCGAGGAACTGCCCCGCAACGTGATGGGCAAAGTGCAGAAGAACGAACTGCGGGACCGCTACGCGACCCTCTACACGCCCGCGACAGCAAATCAAGCAGGAAGCCAGCACTGCAATGGATAACGTGATAGAGACAGAGACAGGGGGAAAGCCGGTGGCCGGGACGACAGACAGAACAGACGAATTCATCGCCATGACAGCGACAGAGGCGGTGGGTTTGCTGCGCACCGGCGAAGCCTCGCCACTCGATTTTCTGGATGCCGCGATTGCCCGGATCGAAGAGGTCGAACCCGACATCAACGCCCTGCCGATCCAGTTTTTCGAAGAGGCCCGCAGCGCGGCCAGGTCCTTCACGCAGCGCGACGCCCCCGATCACCGGCCCGGCTGGCTCGCCGGTCTGCCGGTCGTGGTGAAGGATTACAACGATGTCGGCGGCCAGATCACGACATATGGCTCCCCCATCTTTGCGGATAACCGGGTAGAGAAGTCTGACTACACCGTGCAGGTCCTCGAAGAGAGCGGCGGCATCCCCATGGCCAAATCGAACGTGCCGGAAATCGCGGGGGCCAATACCTTCAACCCGGTGTTCGGCGCCACCCGCAACCCGTGGAACCAGAAGATGACGGTCGGCGGATCCTCGGGCGGGTCGGGTGCTGCGCTGGCCTGCGGTGAGGCATGGCTGGCCACCGGCAACGATCTGGGCGGCAGCCTTCGTATCCCGGCAAGCTATTGCGGCATCGTCGGGTTGCGCCCCAGCGTCGGCCGGGTGCCGCGCGGGGCCGGGCTTCCGGCCTTCGATCCGCTCTGGGTCGAGGGGCCGATGGCCCGTAACGTGTCCGACGTGGCGCTCATGCTGGATTCGCTGGCGCATGGTCACCCCCACGATCCGCTTTCGATGCCGCCCCCGCGGGTGCCATTCGTGCGCGCGGTGGAGGAGCCGAAAGCGCCAAAAAGGGTAGCCTTCACCCCGGACCTCAACCTTTCCATGGTCGATCCCGAAGTCGCC
>NZ_LWGH01000872.1:0-1401 GCF_001635395.1 Sulfitobacter sp. HI0129
ATTCCGGTCGTTCGCTCCCAATCCCTCATAGCGCATTTCGCAAGCCAGATCGGGACTCCAACCGTCGAACTCGATTGGACTGCGAAGCCGCATGACAACGCTTCCCTATTGGTCGGGTATAACGCTCTTCAGACCGAGGGTCTGGCGCTCGATCAAGAAATCATGGGCTGGAAGAAGGATTTCATCTCCAAAATAGAACGAGCTTTGGGATGAAAAGACTGAGCTTTAGACACCTACTTATGTTCGTTGCAATCTGGAGTGTGGCGGGCTTTCCGCTTCTTGCTGGGGTAACTACGGTTCTCGGCATAAACAACACGCTATTTTCGATCATGTTGCGCGCCCTCGCGGTCTTTGCAGCACTTTTTCTGTTGTTCAGAAATATTCGGATTCACCACAGCCTGGCATTATGCTTATTTTTGGCTTTCTGGGCCGCATACTTTTCTCGCCTGTATATCAGTTTGCATATTCTTGGTGAGCCTACGACTTTCCCCGCTTCGCATTACTGGATCTGGAGCGTGGGCGCTACTTTCATACCGAGCCTCGCGGTGTTAACATCGTACAAGCCAGTGTTCGCTGAATCCCTACACCGGTCGTTTTCTTGTGTCGCTCCGTTTGCCACGGCTGTTCTGCTCGCGGCTGGTGGGACAACCATCACGACGTTAAGCGGCGAATTAGCCGATCATAACAGATGGAACACAGACTCGCTCAACCCAATCTCGATGGGTCATATTGGCGTGACCACCTTTCTCTTAGGCGTGAGCCTATTTTTCAATGGCGTCAGTGACTTCAAGCACAGAAACAGGGTGTTGCTCGCGTTCTTTGCCATCGGTTTGGGAGCGCTCTTGACGATCTATGCAAATTCGCGTGGGCCGTTAGTTGCCTTGGTGGCCGCACTTGGCTTGATGTTGGTGGCCGGCGTCCAGAAGCGCCGAACATGGTGGTTAGTTTTTGCTATGGGTTTGGCATCGGCGTTTGCATGGAGGACGATTGCAGAGGTCCTGTTTGCAAACGACGGGATTTTCGATCGGATCAGCGCCATTCAAGCTGGAAACGATCTGTCGTCGATTTACCGAATGATTTCTTTTGCTGGCGCTTGGGACCAGTTCACTCAAAACCCGATATTCGGAAACGCCATTGAGGAGCAGAGAACTCAATACTACCCGCACAATGTTCTACTCGAATCCCTGATGGCCACCGGGTTGATCGGAAGCATTCCGTTCATCGGCATTACAGTTCTCGCATTGTATTCGGCATGGAGAATTTTACGTCGCGGTGCAGGTGACCTGTGGATCGGGCTGCTCACCGTCCAGTACATTACCGCCCATCAGTTTTCCGGCGCGTTATACAACTCAACCACCATGTGGATGACCATCGCTCTTGCGATAGCGCACTATGCAAGTA
>NZ_LWGH01000873.1:0-1866 GCF_001635395.1 Sulfitobacter sp. HI0129
GTCGACCATAGATAGCAGCCCGCGGATTTCTTCCATGGTAAAGCCGAGATCGCGGGCGCGCATCACGAAGTTCAACCGCTCCACATGCGCCGGACCGTATCGCCGGTGGCCGGACGCTGTGCGCGGCGGGTCCGGCATCAGGCCGACGCTTTCGTAATAGCGGATGGTTTCAAGATTGCAGCCGGTCAATCGGGCAAGATCGGAGCGTTTGAGCGCAGTCACGGCAGCGTGATCACCGGGCATGAAATTTCTCCTTGATCCTGTAGTTGGTACAGACCCTATCTTGCCTGTCATCGAAGCACAACCGGGGCAAGACGATGACAGCGACAGCAGATACCGAAGAGCGGACAGGGGAAAGACCCGACAAGAGCGGCTGGGCCGCGACGGGGGCCGGGGTGCTTGGCGCGCTGGCGATGACCTCCTGCTGCATCCTGCCGCTGGTGCTGGTGAGCCTTGGCGTCACCGGCGTCTTCATCGGCCAGCTCACCGCGCTCTACGCCTACAAGTGGGTGACATTTTCGCTGGCGGCGGGGGCACTCGGCTATGGCTTCTGGAAGGCCTATCGCCCGGTACCTGCCGAGGACTGCGCCAGCGGCGCCTGTGCGCGCCCCTTGGATCGCGGCGTGATGCGGGCGCTGCTCTGGTCTGCGCTGGCGATGGTCCTGCTGGCGCTGGCCTTTCCCTATGTCGCGCCGCACATCCTGACTTTCTGAAACGGAGATCCTCCATGAAACAGCTTTTCCTTTCCGCAGCACTGCTGCTGCCCCCCGCCACGGCGCTGGCCGCCGAGGCCGAAACAAGCCTGCATGTTACCGGGCTGACCTGTCCGTCATGCAGCTATATCGTCGCCACCGCGCTCAAGACGGTCGAGACGGTGGAAATCACGGAATTCACCGAAGGTGAGGCGGAGGATGGCATCTATGTCCTGCGTTACGATGACGACGTCACCGGACCCGACGCCCTGATCGCCGCCATCACCGGGGTCGGCTACGGCGCGACGCTCGTCTCAGGGAGCGGCTCGTGAGCGAGCCTGAACCAACCCCTGACAAGAACGACCGCCTGCTGAAATACGGGCTGGTGGGCACTGTCATCGTGGCGCTGTGCTGCTTCACCCCCGTGCTGGTGATCCTGTTCGGCGTGGTGGGGCTCTCGGCAGTGCTGGGGTGGATCGACCTTGTCCTGTTTCCGGCATTGGCGGTGTTCATCGGCATCACCCTCTATGCGCTCTGGCGGCGCCAACGTACGACCTGAAGAGAGATTGATATGACTGATTGTTGCATCCCCAAAGGTGCCTACGACCTCGCCGTGATCGGTGCCGGCTCTGCCGGGTTCTCCGCCGCCATCACTGCCGCGGACGCCGGGGCGCGGGTGGCCCTGATCGGCGAGGGCACCATCGGAGGCACCTGTGTCAACGTCGGCTGCGTGCCTTCCAAGGCGTTGATCCGCGCGGTGGAAAGCCTTCATCACGCGCGCGCCGCCGCTCGCTTCGACGGTATCGAGGCGAGCGCCCGGGTCACCGACTGGCCTGCGACCGTGGCGCAGAAACAGGCGTTGGTGGAGGAGCTGCGCGCGGCGAAATACGCCGATGTGCTGCCTCGGCACGAAAACGTCGAGTACATCGAGGGGCGCGCAAGCTTCGACGATGAGGGCCGCCTGACCGTGAATGGCGCGGTCTTTCCGGCGACGAAGATCGTCATCGCCACCGGTTCGCGCCCGCATGTGCCGGCGATCCCCGGTGTCGAAGGGATCGATGCACTCGACAGCACGTCGGCGCTGGAGTTGTCTGAACTGCCCGCCTCCCTGCTGGTTCTGGGCGGGGGCTATATCGGCGTTGAACTGGCGCAGCTTTTCGCCCGGGCCGGTGTT
>NZ_LWGH01000874.1:0-1933 GCF_001635395.1 Sulfitobacter sp. HI0129
GAAGGTCATTTTCTGCGAATTGCCCAAAACCTCCACCGGCAAGATTCAGAAGTTCGAACTGCGCCGTCAGGCCGCAGCGCTCTGATCAACTGTTGCCCTGGCCGGGCAAGGTCTTCTCATAGCGCCATACGTCGAGCACCCACGCGCCCAGTGCCGCCTCGACCGTGTAGCTTTCGGTTGCCGTACGCCGCCAGCCCGCCCGCTCGTAGAAGCGGGCGGCCCGCCTGTTGCCTACCGTGCAGACCAGTAACTTTTCCCCCGGCCCCATCGCGGCCTCCGCCCGTTTCATCAGCACGGTGGCAAGCCCGCTACCCCGGAGTGAGGGCGCCACGTAAAACTGGTAAAGCTCATCCCCTTCGATCATGCAAAAACCCACGATCCGTCCTCCGTGCCATGCGGCCAGCGTGCCCGGGAGATGGGCCCGGGTTCGATCCTCGAACTCATCCAAGGTGCGCGATGCGGTCAGTTCCGGGGCGACAATCGCCGCGTGGCTATCATGCCAGCCGTCGTGCCAGATGCGTGCCAAACCGGGGATGTCTTCTGCCTGCCCGGGTTTCAACTGCAGATCGTTCCATTCGTCCGGTGCCATTGCGACCTCTACTGCCTATGGTAGACTGCTGACAAAAGAACTGGGGCAGTACAAGCGACAGATGACGGCGCTCACGAAATATGCGCGGATCGAGGCGACCGGCCTGTGGCGTCCCGATCCCAAAAGCCAGCGGCGCGAGGTTGTCGTTTCCATCGGGGATGCGACGCTTGTCATTACCGATACGGCGGATCGTGCGCTGACCCATTGGTCGCTTGCCGCCGTCATGCGCGCGGATACCCAAGGGGCCGAGGCCGTCTATCACCCCGACGGCGATCCGGGCGAAACGCTGGAGCTTTCGGCGGATGAGGGCGAGATGATCGCCGCCATCGAACAGCTGCGCCGCGCCATCAACCGCGCGCGCCCGCGCACGGGACGTCTGCGGTGGCTCGGCGTTCTGCTCTCCGTGGCATTGGTGGCTGGGGTGGCGCTGGTTTGGCTGCCGGGGGCGCTGCGCGATCACACCCTGAACGTCGTGCCGCAGGTGAAGCGTGCTGCCATCGGGGCGGCGCTGCTCCGACGGATCGAACGTCTTTCCGGCCCCGGTTGCGCGGCCCCCGAAGGCAAGCTGGCGCTGGCGCGGCTCGGCGCGCGGCTGAAGGCGGGGGACCTCGCCGTTTTGCCTGACATGGTGCAACCCAGCCTGCACCTTCCCGGACGGCTCATCGTGCTGGACCGCAGTCTGGTCGAGCAATTTGACGAACCGGACGTGGCCGCAGGCTATATCCTGACAGAAGACACCCTGCGGCTCGGCAACGACCCCCTGCGGGATCTGCTGAACTACGTCGGCCTGAGAGAGACCTTTCGCCTGCTTACCACGGGCGAAATCGCGGCCCCCGCGCTCGATACCTATGCAGAGGCGCTGATGACCCGGCCCCGCCCCGCAGCGCCGGTAGGGCCGTTGCTCAAGCGGTTCGAGCGGGCGGCGCTGCGCAGTACCCCCTATGCCTATGCGCGGGATCCCTCGGGGGAAAAAACGCTCGATTTGATCGAAGCCGATCCGATGGCCGGCCGCGCAACAGAACCATTGATGTCCGACGCGGACTGGTTGCGGCTGCAAAGCATCTGCGGGGGGTAGCCATGCTCGACCTGCCGGCCCGCTTGCTGCTGTCCCCCCTATTGGCAGCGCAAGCCGTGGGGGTCCGGCGCCGGGCGCTCCGTCTGCCGGAACCCGAAGGCCCCCGCGCGGGCCAAACGGGGGCGGGACCGCCCCTGTCGCTGCTGATCATCGGTGACAGTTCAGCCGCGGGGGTTGGCGTAACCCGGCAGCAGGACGCGCTTTCAGGGCAGCTTACCCATCGGCTTGCCCAGCGGTTCGATCTGCGCTGGCGGTTGCAGGCCCGCACC
>NZ_LWGH01000875.1:0-12755 GCF_001635395.1 Sulfitobacter sp. HI0129
ATGTGCAGGATAGGTGGTGGGCTTTGAAGCGTGGACGCCAGTCTGCGTGGAGCCTCCCTTGAGATACCACCCTTGTTCTGCTTGATGTCTAACCGCGGTCCGTTATCCGGATCCGGGACCCTGTGTGGTGGGTAGTTTGACTGGGGCGGTCGCCTCCTAAATCGTAACGGAGGCGCGCGAAGGTTGGCTCAGAGCGGTCGGAAATCGCTCGTTGAGTGCAATGGCAGAAGCCAGCCTGACTGCAAGACTGACAAGTCGAGCAGAGTCGAAAGACGGCCATAGTGATCCGGTGGTCCCAAGTGGGAGGGCCATCGCTCAACGGATAAAAGGTACGCCGGGGATAACAGGCTGATACTGCCCAAGAGTCCATATCGACGGCAGTGTTTGGCACCTCGATGTCGGCTCATCTCATCCTGGGGCTGGAGCAGGTCCCAAGGGTACGGCTGTTCGCCGTTTAAAGAGGTACGTGAGCTGGGTTTAGAACGTCGTGAGACAGTTCGGTCCCTATCTTCCGTGGGTGTAGGATACTTGAGAGGAGTTGCCCCTAGTACGAGAGGACCGGGGTGAACGATCCACTGGTGGACCTGTTGTTGCGCCAGCAGCAGTGCAGGGTAGCTATGATCGGACAGGATAACCGCTGAAGGCATCTAAGCGGGAAGCCCCCCTCAAAACAAGGTATCCCTGAGAGCCGAGGTAGACCACCTCGTCGATAGGCCAGAGATGTAAGCGTAGTAATACGTTCAGTTGACTGGTACTAATTGCTCGATAGGCTTGATTTGATCCAGTAGAAGCAAGATTGATCTTACTTTTCGGATACAAACAGAAGCATACACAGCACGTTTAGCGTGCTGACTTGGACAGTCAGAGGTTTTTCATGGTTTGGTGGTCATAGCGCGAGCAAAACACCCGATCCCATCCCGAACTCGGCAGTTAAGTGCCGTCGCGCCGATGGTACTGCGTCTTAAGACGTGGGAGAGTAGGTCACCGCCAAACCTAGTAAAACCTCTGATAATGTATCTCTCTTCGATGATCACACAGAACACTGTCGCGGGATGGAGCAGCCCGGTAGCTCGTCAGGCTCATAACCTGAAGGTCGTAGGTTCAAATCCTACTCCCGCAACCAAGTTTCGCGATTAAAGCCGCACCCGATCGGGTTGCGGCTTTTTTTCTGTCTGCAAGACCCAGTAATTTGGCCACTTTATCGCCGATCTGGCATATGTGGCCTGCGGTCCCTAGAGCCCATCAACTCTCCCAAACGATGAGTCCCGGCTGCGGCCTGAAAGCAATGCCGAGGAGCTCGCGTCGCCAACCTATCCGCTACAAGCCTGAGGTTTTCGCTTTCGTCGCTCGGCCGCACAGTAAGCCCAATCAGGCATAAATTCTGTGCAAGCACCTCCTCAGAAAGTTTTGTTTCACGAAAACCGCAGTCTGTGGCACATTTGTTCCGAGTGGCGGGTTTCAACACGTCACCTTTCTGGGAGGAGCCAAAATGAACCTTAGACCCGACCCCACATTCTATGCCACGCCCAAGATTGCGATGGAGGCCCCGGCGGAGACGTTGGCGTTTACGTTGATGCTCAGTCCCGACGGGTCTCAACCAGATGGGCTGGCGGTTGTCGATGTCGATCCGCAGTCAAAGACCTTTGGCGAGATCGTACATCAGCTCATCATGCCGAACAAAGGCGACGAGTTTCATCATTTCGGCTGGAACGCCTGTTCCTCGGCGCTTTCCCCATTGACGGGGCATGCCTTTCTGGAACGCCGGTACCTGATTATCCCAGGTATTCGCTCGTCCCGCATCTACGTGATCGATGTGAAAGAGCCGTTGAAAGCCAAGATTCACAAGATCATTGAGCCGGAAGAAGTGTTCGCGAAGACGGGGTATTCGCGACCGCATACCATTCATTGCGGACCAGAGGGGATATACGTGTCGACCCTTGGCGGACGCGGCGAGGACGGCACGGACGGGCCGCCGGGTATCTTCATCATGGATTGCGAGACCTTCGATATTCTGGGCCGCTATGAGATGGACAGGGGCGAACAGGACAAGCACTACGATTTCTGGTGGAATCTGCCCCGCGACTACATGGTGAGTTCTGAATGGGGCCTGCCACCGCAATTCGAAAACGGGATCGTGGCCGAGGATCTGCTGTCGAACAAGTACGGGCACAAGATTCACTTCTGGAACCTGCGCGAGCGGAAAAACGTCCAGACCATCGATCTGGGCGAGACCCACCAGATGGCGCTGGAGATCCGGCCCGCGCATGATCCGGCGAAGGACTACGGCTTTTGCGGGGTCGTCGTCGACACGACCAATCTTCAGGGCGCGATCTTCACTTGGTGGCAGAAGGACGACGGCACATTCGAGGCCAAGAAGACGATCACCATCGATCCACGCCCCGAAAAGAAGGAAAACCTACCCCCGTTGCTGCAAGGGTTCGAAGCCGTGCCGCCGCTGGTGACCGACATCGATCTTAGCCTCGACGACAAGTACCTCTATGTTGCCTGCTGGGGTCAGGGAGAGATGCACCAGTATGATGTGTCCGATCCGATGAATCCAAAACTGACCGGCAAGGTTGAGGTCGGCGGTATTGCCCGAGGGGCCAAGCATCCGAATGGCAAACCCTTCGCCTACGGTCCGCAGATGGTCGAGATCAGTCGCGACGGCAAACGGGTCTATTGGACGAACTCGCTCTACTCCACATGGGACGATCAGTTCTATCCGGACGACGAAGGCGGCCAAATGGTCATGGCGAATGTCGGTGCGAACGGGGGCATCGAGCTGGATAAGGATTTCTACGTCGACTTTCCGAAGGGCTATCGGAGCCATCAGATCCGGCTTGAGGGCGGCGATTGCTCTACCGATAGTTTCTGCTACCCGTCAGTTTGACGGGTGAACGATGTTGAAACGACGACGGCCCTCTGGTGGGTCGTTGTCTTTTCCGGGATTTACCACGGGGTGAACCCCGGTATGGGCTGGCCGCTGGCGGTATCAGCGGCGTTGATGGAACGGGCCTCATCCAGTCTTTACCGGGCGCTCGGATCGCTGGCGCTTGGGCATCTCGTGGCCATGCTTGCGATCCTATTGCCGTTCTCGATTCTGTCTGTACTCATCGAATGGCATCGCGAGTTTCAGGTCGCTGCCGCCTGGCTGTTGATCGCGGTCGGCATCTATCTTTTGATGAACAGACGGCATCCAAGGTTTCTGGCGCGGGTGCCGCCGTCACAACTGGCGCTCTGGTCCTTTCTGGTGGCCTTGGCGCATGGTGCCGGGTTGATGCTGGTTCCGGTTTACCTTGGAATTTGCTGCATGATCGAAGCGGATCCTGCGCATGTCCCGGTCTTGGGCGTCATGGGTGGAATTGTCGCCATCGCAGTTGCCGTCGCGCTGGTTCATACCGTCGCGATGATCGCTTCCGGAGGGGCCATCGCATATGGTGTTTATCGTTGGATTGGCCTCAAGTTCCTGTCAAAAGGCTGGTTTAATCTCGATGTGGTCTGGGCGCTGAGCCTGGTGGGAGTGGGGGTGATCTCGCTCATGACATTGCATTGATGTGCAAACGTGGGTTTTTGTGAGGATTATCTCGCGCCCCAGCCATTCTCCCCCTTTCCTTTATCTGCCCAGCCGCCGATCCTGCCGGATACGGGCGGCGGCGTAGGCCATGAAGCTGCGGATGCGAGGTTGCAGATAGGCTTCGGGGGCCGCCACCAGCCACCACGGGCTGGCCATCTGGGGCAGTGGTGAAAAACATCGCACCAGTCCCGGGGTTCCGTCTCCCTCGAAGACGTTGAGCATCCCGACACCCATTCCCGTCCGCAATACGCCCGTCATGTTGGAAACGGTGTTGCTGGTGGCCACGACCTGCTCCCCCCGCACATGCGACATGAAGTGGATCGAAAAGGGCTGCATCGATGGGGCTCCGCTGTAGGCGACCACTGTATGATCTGCCAGATCTGCAAGGCCGCTTGGCCGCCCGTGGGTGGCCGCATAGCTTTCGGAACAATAGACGGTCCATGGGATATCGGGCAGCCGCTGGCCGATCAGCGTGTCGCCAAGCTGTACCTCGCCTGCGCGGAAGGCGATGTCGGCCTCGCCCCGTTCAAGGGCCAGCCGGTCCTCGGCTGAAAGGGATTCGAAGCGCACTTCGGGGTGGGCGGCGCGATAGGCGGTGATCAATCGGCTGACCACATGGGTCATGATGCTTTCCGCAGCCGTGACCCGGATGACGCCGGTCAGATCACGGGTCAGGCGCTCTGCCTCAAGCTCCACTTCCTTTGCGGCGGCCTCCACCGCTTCGGCCCGCGCTACAAGGGCCGCGCCCTGCGGTGTCAGCGCATGGCCCCTCGTGCTCCGCTCGAACAGACGAAGCCCCAATCCGCGTTCCAGCGCCTGAAGTCTGCGGCTTACAGTCGTCTGGTTCACGTTCAGGGTTCTGGCCGCAGCCAAGGTCGAGCCTTCGCGCTCGACGGCAAGGAAGATACGCAGGTCACTCCATTCGTACATGGCAGCATTATAGCGCCATTATGCGTTATCGCAGAATGGTTCTTCTTTTCGCCGGATACGCAGCGCCCGGCGGGGCTGGCATCATGAGGTTGTTCACCAGCCTATTGCCGGAAGGGAATAATCCAATGAAAAACCATGAATACAACGCTGCTCATAAGCGTCCCATCAAGACGCGTGACATCCACAACCACCATATCGACAGTACGTTCTGGGAGGACGTCTCCTTCCGCCCGGACGACATCGTGATCGCGACCTACGCCAAGTCGGGCACGACATGGATGCAGCAGATCGTCGGTCAACTGATCTTTGACGGGCGCGCTGATGTTGCGACGGCCGAGCTTAGCCCTTGGGTCGATCTGCGGATCCCGCCGCGCGAGGTCAAGATGCCGGAAATCGAGGCACAGACCAATCGCCGGTTTCTCAAGACACATCTGCCGGTCGACGCGCTCATCTTCAGCGATCAGGTAAAATACATCTATATCGGCCGCGACGGCCGTGACGTGATGTGGAGCATGCACAACCACCATCTGAACGCCAACCAGCTTTGGTACGATGCCCTGAACCAAACCCCGGGCCGCGTCGGTCCGGAGATCGAGCGCCCATCCCCCGACCCCGTGGAGTATTTCCGCCACTGGCTTGCGAACGACGGAGCGCCTTTCTGGCCGTTCTGGGAAAATGTCCGCAGTTGGTGGGCGATACGTGACCTGCCGAATGTCCTGATGGTCCATTTTGCCGATCTCAAGGCGGATATGAGCGGTGAAATCCGCCGTATCGCCGAATTTCTGGATATCGAACCTTCGGACTGGAACGTGATCGAAGAGCATTGCAGCTTTGACTGGATGAAGGCGAATGCCCCCGCCTGCGTGCCGCTTGGAGGTGCCTTCTGGGAGGGCGGCGCCCGGACGTTCCTGCATAAGGGCGTCAACGGGCGCTGGCAGGGTATGCTGACAGAGGCGGATAACAGGGCCTATGAAGAGCGCGCTGTTACCGAATTAGGCGAAGATTGTGCCGCTTGGCTGCGCAAGGGACGTCTGAGCGGGTCGTCGGCCTAACCCTCATCGGCAAAGGCCGTTTCAAGGCGTTCTATCACCTTATTCGAAAGCGTTGCGGGCTCGGGGTAATGCCCCGGGTCCTTCAGTTTGATCGCTTGGCGAAGGTCTGTGGCGTTCGCCCGCTTTGCTTTCTTCAACCCGTTCCAAGTGGTGGGAACCGCGGCAGGCGCGCCGGGTTTCGCACGCAGGGACCATGGGCTGATCGCGGTGGAGCCCCGATCGTTCCGAAGCCAGTCGATGAAGATCCGCCCCTTGCGTTTGGCTTTCGACATGGTGGCGGTATAGGTTTCCGGGCTTCGCTGCGCAGATAAACCGGCGAAGGTGCGCGCGAAAAGCGTGACGGTTTCCCAGGTAGCGGTACGGCGCAGAGGGACAGTGACATGTATGCCCTTGCCACCTGTAAGCAGGGGCCATGAGGGTAGGCCGAGATGATCAAGCCTGTCCCTGATGTCGAAGGCCGCATCGCGGACTGCGGCGAAATCCAAGTCTTCGTCGGGGTCGAGATCGAAAACCAGGCGATCCGGCCGGTCGAGCCGGTCTCTCCGCGCGCCCCAGATGTGGAATTCCAATGTGCCCATCTGAACGGCACCGACCAAACCGGCGGTGTCTTTCACGTACATATAGTCCTTTTCCTTGCCGTCACTTTCTTTGACCGGAACAGCATGGATGGCGCTCGGAAACCCTTTTCCGGCATGTTTCTGAAAGAACCGCTCCCCATCGAGGCCTTCGGGCAGGCGGACGAGCGAAAGGGGCCGGTCCGCCGCGTGGAGAAGCATGCGCTCCGCAACAGCTTCGTAGTATCGGGCGACGTCCAGCTTGGTGATCCCGGCACCGGGATAGACCTCGCGCTCGGGCGAGCTGATGGAGATACCTGCGACTTCGGTCTGTTGATTTTCCGATTTCTTCAATGACACGACGGGAACCTCCATCTTCACGTCTTCGGCGGCCTTGTCCTCTCTCAGCCCAAGGNAAACGGCATGGCGAAGCCGCCCGTCTTCGGTGAACTCGGCAAACCGCACCTCCGCCACCAGCCGCGGGGTAAGCCAGCGCATCCCCCGGACGTCTTCCTTCGGAACGTCCGCGGGCGGTGTCTTTCGGGAAAGAGGGGCCATGCGGGCGGCGATTTCATCTTGCGTGGCCTCGTCCCACCCGGTGCCGACCTTGCCGACGTAGCGAAAGCTGCCGTTCTCCTCGACGCCCAGCGCGAGGGAGGCAAAGGGGCGGCCCTTGCTGCCCGAAGCCTGCCAGCCGAGGATGACGAATTCGGCTCGTTTGACACATTTGATCTTTTGCCATGCGGCGCTCCGGCCGCCGCGATAGGGTGCGTCCTTCTGTTTGGAGATGAGCCCTTCGCCGCCGTTGCCGCAAATCGCCTCGAACGCGGCTGTGGGATCCCCTTCCAGCACGGGGGAAAGCTGCAAAAGACCCAAAGGTGGCACGCTGTCAAAAAGCTTTTCCAGCCGGGCCCGCCGTTCGGTAAGCGGCTCGTCTGACAGTGTCTCGCCATCGCAATACATCAGGTCGAAGGCGTGAAACTGAAAGGGTCCGCCCAGCTTGATCGCTTTTTGCAGCGCGCCGAAACCGTAAAGCCCGGCACCCACCGTGATCTCCCCGTCGATCAGGGCGCTGTCGCAGGGCAGGGCATCGAAAGCGGGGGCAAGCTGTGCGAATTTTTCGGTCCAGTCATGGCCGTTCCGGGTGTAGATCCGAACGCCGCCCTTACCCAAGGCGACTTCGGCCCGATAGCCGTCGAACTTCAATTCATGCCAGCGGGTTTCGGGGTTTCCCAATGTATCGGTCAACGTGGCAAGCTGCGGTTTGCGCCAGCGGGGCAGGGCGCCGCGACGTTCGTGCCCCTTGCCTAGTTCAGCGTCCTCGGTGATCGCTTTCATCTTTCGCCGGGTGCTGACGCTGGTTGTGTATCTCTTCACGGGGTCGGGTTCATCGGCGGCTTCGTCGTCCTCCTTGATCAGCAGCCAGTTCTCGCGCTTTTCCTTTCGCTGCATCCGGATGAGGTTCCACGCCCCGGTCAGGCGTTCCCCGTGGAGCGTGAATTTCAGGTGGCCTTTCTTCAGCCCCTTCTCCACATCAATGGTGGGCTGCCAATATCCGATGTCCCACAGCATGACCGTCCCGGCCCCGTAGTTGCCCTTGGGGATGGTGCCTTCGAATGTCAGATAGTCGAGCGGGTGATCTTCGGTGCGCACGGCAAGGCGTTTTTCCGACGGATCGAATGACGGCCCCCTTGTGATCGCCCAGCTGAGCAATACACCGTCCCATTCCAGCCTGAGATCCCAGTGCAGCCGGGTCGCCGCGTGGTTCTGGATCGAATAACGCGGTGCGAGCCCGTTCGCCACACCCCCCGTCGGCTCCGGGGTCTGGTCGAAATCCCTCTTGGCGAGGTAGGGCGCCAGCCGCGACATGTCAGGCTGACTTCTTTGCAGAACCGCTCTTCTTCGTGGTGCTGCTCTTTTTCGCGGTGCTCTTGGTCTTGCGGGTCGATCCCTTGTCGGCCTTCAGGCTTTCCTTCAACGCCGCCATCAGGTCGACGACATTCTCACCGCCTGTGCTCGATGTCCCGGAGTGGGAGCCTGTCTTGGCGCGCGGGGTCTTCTTGCTGCGGCGCTTGGATTCGATCAACTCGCGCAGGGCGATATCATATCGATCCTCGAAGGCGGCGGCATCGAAGGGGGCGGTCTTGCGGGTGATCAATTCGGTGGCCACCGAAAGCAGGTCTTCTTCCGCAGGCTTTTCTTCGACGGTGGAAAACAACGGTTCGGCGTTCCGTATTTCATCCGCGTAGTGCAGCGTTTCCAGCAACAGGCCGTCACCACAGGGCCGTATCGCGCAAAGGTACTCCTTGCCCCGCATCGTCAGTTGTCCGAGCCCCGTCTTTTCCGCGTCGCGCAGGGCGTCGCGCACCACGCGATAGGCGTCTTCGGCGAGTTCATCGGTGGGCACGATGTAATAGGGCTTGTCGAAATAAAGCGGGGGGATTTCACAGGCGCCGACGAACTGCACCAGTTCGAGTGTCTTCTTGGTTTCGAGCTTGATGGCGTCGATCTCGTCCTTTTCGAGCAGGAGGTACTCATCGTCTCCTATCTCGTACCCCTTCATGATCTCGGCGGTATCCACCGGGCCGATGCCGGGCACCGTCTTTTCGTATTTCACCCGCTGGCCCGAGGGGCCGTGGATCTGGCGGAAGGACACGCGCGCGCCCGACTTGGTGGCCGAATGAATCTCCACCGGGATCGATACGAGGGACAACCGAAGCTGCCCTTTCCACAATGCACGTGATGCCATAACGGGGCCCTCCTGCCTGTCAAACGCACCACCCGGCGATTCGGTTCGCCACGCGTCCGAGATGCCGCCCCCAGTGCGCTTGCCCTTGACTTCCGGACCTTCAAACGGTGTACCTGCGCCGAATGAATTGCAGCCCAGAAGGGGACGTCATATGCACGCTTACCGCACACATACTTGCGCCGGACTGAGCAAGGAAAACGTAGGCGAGACCGTCCGGCTTGCCGGTTGGGTGCACCGGGTGCGTGACCACGGCGGCGTGCTGTTCATAGACCTTCGTGACCACTATGGCATCACGCAGGTTCTCTGCGATCCGGACAGCCCGGTTTTCAAAAAGGTCGAAAAGGTGCGGGCCGAATGGTGCATCCGCATTGACGGTGTGGTGAAGGCCCGCGCCGAGGAATTGGTGAACCCCAAGATCCCCACAGGGGAGATCGAGGTCTACATTCGCGACCTGGAGGTATTGGGCGCCGCGGCGGAACTGCCGCTGATGGTTTTCGGCGATCAGGAATACCCCGAGGAGACGCGCCTGCGCTATCGTTATCTGGACCTGCGGCGCGAGAAGATGCAGGCCAACATGAAGCTGCGTTCGGACGTGGTGGCCTCCATCCGGAAACGGATGTGGGATCAGAACTTCCGCGAATTCCAGACGCCGATCATCACGGCCTCTTCGCCCGAAGGCGCGCGTGACTTTCTGGTGCCCTCGCGCCTGCATCCGGGCAAGTTCTACGCATTGCCGCAGGCTCCGCAGCAATTCAAACAGCTGTTGATGGTCTCGGGGTTCGACCGTTATTTCCAGATCGCACCCTGCTTCCGGGATGAGGACCCCCGCGCGGACCGTTCCCCCACCGATTTCTACCAGCTCGACATGGAAATGTCCTTTGTCACCCAGCAGGACGTCTTCGACACGATCCAGCCGGTCATCGCGGGCATTTTCGAAGAGTTCGGCGGCGGGCGGAAAGTGGACAGCGAGTGGGAGCAGATCTCCTACAAGGACGCGGCGCTTTGGTACGGCAGCGACAAGCCGGACCTGCGCAACCCCATCAAGATGCAGGTCGTCAGCGACCATTTCCGCGGCTCGGGTTTTGCGATCTTCGCAAAGCTGCTGGAACAGGACGGGACCGAGATCCGGGCCATACCCGCGCCGGGCGGCGGTTCACGCAAGTTCTGCGACCGGATGAACGCCTTCGCCCAGAAGGAAGGATTGCCCGGCATGGGCTATATCTTCTGGCGTGATCAGGGTGAGGGCATGGAAGCGGCGGGACCGCTTGCCAAGAACATCGGACCGGAGCGGACCGAAGCGATTCGTCAGCAACTGGGGCTTGAGGTCGGCGATGCGGCCTTCTTCCTCGGGGGTAAGCCAAAGTCCTTCGAGGCGGTCGCGGGGCGCGCGCGCAATGTCATTGGTGAAGAGCTGAACCTGACCGACAAGGACCGTTTCGCCTTTGCCTGGATCGTCGATTTCCCGATCTACGAAAAGGATGAGGAAACCGGCGCGATTGATTTCGAGCACAACCCTTTCTCAATGCCGCAGGGCGGGATGGAGGCCCTGCAAGGCGATCCGCTCGACGTGCTCGGGTATCAGTATGACCTGTCGTGCAACGGCTATGAACTGGTTTCCGGCGCCATCCGGAACCACAAGCCGGAAATCATGTTCAAGGCCTTTGAAATCGCCGGCTATGGCGAGGACGAAGTGCGCAAGCGGTTCGGCGGGCTGGTCAATGCCTTCCAATACGGTGCCCCGCCGCACGGTGGATGCGCTGCCGGTATCGACCGTATCGTCATGCTGCTGGCGGACGAACAGAACATCCGCGAAGTCATCCTCTTCCCGATGAACCAGCGGGCGGAAGACCTGATGATGAACGCGCCGAGCGAGCCGATGCCCGATCAGCTTATGGAACTGGGTCTGCGGGTCATTCCGCAGGAGAAATAGGCAAGGCATCTGCGCCCCCGTGACCAGTTCATAGGGGCGCCCCTTCTTCGCTCCTAGTCTTCCAGCGAATCCTCGCGCTTTTCGTCGATCAGCTTGCGCTCTTCCTTCTTGCGCTCTTCAAAGCGCTTGCCGAAGTCTTCGTTGTGCTCTTCGCCGATCACCTTCTTGGCGCGGGTAAAGACTTCGTCCTCTTCTTCGTCGATGTGGTGTTCATAGTCGTGGCGCAAGGTCTTGAAGCGGGTCATCCAACCCGAAGAGGACATGTCCTTTTCGTTTAGCTCCTCCAGCAGATCATCGAGTTGTTGATGCTCATGCACCGAATGGCGCGCGGCGTCCTGCCCCCAGGTTTCCGAGATCAGCTTGGAGTAGAACGTCTCCTCTTCTGCGGCGGCGTGGGATTTGACGTCACGATAGAACGTATTCCATGCCTCCTGCCGGGCTTTGCTGTCACCCTCCGTATCGGCGATTTTCTCAAGCAATTGGCGGTGATCATCATGGTCAGCCTTTATGGCATCGTAGATAGAGGGCATAAATTTTCCTTTCGTTGAATGTGATTTCAACGCCGGTGCTGAGGGCCGGTTCCCAAAGGAGCGGTTGAATCTCGTTCAACTCTTGCGGGAATGTGGTGACTAAGCAGCCTGATGTATGCGTCCATGGTAATCGTCGTGAGGGATTTAGCCTGTGAGAAGCTGCTGGCCCGGGCGGCAGGTACGGATGCGGTTCGCAAAGTCGAGTTCGCGTTCCTGCACGGCCTCTGTCAGGTCAACAGCGTTGAGTTCATTGTACGAGCGCCTCTAGATCTGGGGCCACTCAAAAAAATCCGCGTTCCGAAAGGTAGGGGCGTACATTCGCTGCGAGCCCGCTCTCCGACCGCATGGAAGCGGCAAAGACCATGGCAATCCCGATGAGCGCGGCCGTCATGACGATCCAGTCAATCGAAGAGGATCTCAAAGTCTTGGGTGTTCTCTGCGTCATGTCGTAACCGTCCGTACTGGTCCATATTTCTGGAACCATCCTCACCGATCAATATGACAGTTTTACGGTGGCAGAATGCCAGGAGCCGGGCATTACAAACCGAGGGGCCGCATTTCGGGCCTGATCCCGGTTGCAATCCCCTTGGCGGGCTCCCGCAACGGGGATACGCTTTGGCGATGAGCAGCAAAGAACAATTGCAGGTTCCGCTAGGTGCGGAAGTCCCCGGATGGACGCCGCCGCCGCCCCCATCCGGCTTGGTACTTCAGGGGCGTTACGCCGCTTTGGAACCGCTGACTGCGGAATCCCATGCGGCGCTGTTGTACCGGGCCTATGCGGGGCAGGATCAGGTCTGGGATTATCTGCCCTATGGCCCGTTTTCGTCGGCGGCGCAATATCACCGCTGGGTGCGCGATGTGGCAGCGCTGGACGATCCCTTCTTCTATGCCATTCTTGATCGGGAAACGGGCCAGTGGGCCGGGGTCGCGAGCTATCTTCGGATCACCCCCGAGGCAGGCACGATCGAAGTGGGGCATATCAATTATGCACCCGCTCTACAACGTACGCGCGCGGCGACCGAGGCGATGTACCTCATGATGAGGACGGCCTTCGAACTCGGGTATCGGCGTTACGAATGGAAGTGCAATGCACTCAACCTCGTGTCCCGCCGCGCGGCACAGCGGCTCGGCCTCAGCTACGAAGGCGTCTTCCGTCAGGCAGCGGTCGTAAAGGGCCGCAACCGCGATACCGCGTGGTTCGCGGCCATCGACAGTGAATGGCCCGCCCTGAAAGAAGCTTTCGAGGCCTGGCTTGCCCCGTCGAATTTTGACGACGCCGGGCACCAGCGGGAATCCCTGCGCGATCTGACGGCGCTCGTCCGTGTGGCAGAGGATCCCGCGTTGCGGCAGAGCTGATCCTCCCCCGCACGCTTCATATCGCCAATCGTTCGGTAAGCCTGTCCTGGATCATCCCAGCTATCGTCGCGACTTCGGTT
>NZ_LWGH01000876.1:0-2126 GCF_001635395.1 Sulfitobacter sp. HI0129
CGGGTCCATCCCCATCGCGGGCTATTTCCAGAGCATCCTCGGCACCCGCCCGATGTTGATCGGCTTCGGCAAGGACGATGACCAGATCCATTCCCCGAACGAAAAATACGACATGGAGAGCTTTCACAAAGGCATCCGCAGTTGGGCGCGCATCCTCGACGCGCTGAGCCGCTGAGGGCAACGGCATGAGTGATTTCTTCGAACTGCCCGTCGAACGCCNGCGCCCGGAGGGCCGGGCCGAGATCGCCTATCGCCGCATAGGGAACGGGCCGCCGCTGCTGCTATTGCACGGCTTTCCCCAGACCCACGCCATGTGGCACGCCACGGCCCCCCTGCTGGCGGAACGCTTTACCGTCATCACAGCGGACCTGCGCGGCTATGGCGACAGCGAAGCGCCCGAGGGCGCGGCGGAATACAGTTTTCGCGAGATGGCGGCGGATCAGGCGGCGCTCATGCGGACGCTCGGCTTTGATCGCTTTCATCTCGTGGGGCATGACCGGGGGGCCAGAACGGCGCACCGGCTAGCGCTGGACCATGCAGCAGCGGTAGAGACCCTGACCGTGATGGACATCGTTCCCACCCAGCATCTGCTGAGCGAACTTTCACATGAGGTTGCAAGAGATTATTATCACTGGTTTTTCCTCTCCCAACCCTCACCCAGACCGGAAAAGATGATCGCCGCCGACCCTGATTTCTTCTACGAATCCTGCCTGCTGGGCTGGGGCGGCGGCACGCTTGAGGATTTCGACAACCGGGCGCTGGCGGCCTATCGCGCGTCATGGCACCGGGCGCGCACGATCGAGGCGATGTGCAACGACTACCGCGCGGCCATCGACGTGGATCTCGACCTCGATACGCAGGATCTGGGGCGCAAGGTCGACTGCCCGGCGCTTGTCCTCTACGGCGGCGACGGGGTGATGGCGCAGGCCTATGACGTTGCCGCCACTTGGCGTGATCGTCTGGCCGACATGCGCTGTGAAAGCATTCCTGGCGGCCATTTCTTCATCGACAAATCGCCCGGGGAAACGGCACGACGGCTGCTCGCCTTCCTGCCGGGAGGCTGAGGGCCGCGCGTCAGACCAGCCCGGCAAACCTGTCGGGCAGCCGGTACTGGGTCTTGTAGCGCGGGTGATCGAATTCATAGAAGCCTGTATCCCCGCGCGGCTTGAACGACCGGCGCATCCTTCGGCGCAGCGGCGTCATGTCGAAGCCTTCCACCATTTCGAGGGTCGCGAAGGCTTCGAAAACCGCCCGGTCCTCGCCCCGGTTGGCGGCAAACCAATGCCCCCCGATGGAGGCGCCTTTCTGATCGCCCGGCACCTCTGCCGTCACGGCATTGCGCCGATCCATGGCGGCGGCGTAATTGTCGAAATCGCAGAACTTCAGATGCAGAAGGTAGAGCCTGTCGGGCGCGTGCAGCTTGTCGTATTGCGCGTAATGCCCGCCCCGCGACAGTTTCGCGGGCGCCGAGGTGATGCAGGGTTTCGAATACCACGGCGCGGGCCGCACATGCATCCGGGGGCCGAGGATGGGGCCGGTGACGGGGTCTGGTTCGATGTCGATGCGGTGGATCACCTCCAGCCCCAGCGGCGTGAGAATACGGCCCTTCGGCGCGTCCTTCAGGAAATCCAACAGGGTTCCGCCCGCCTCCGGGTCGCTGACCACCAGTTCGTCCACATCGCCCACGACCACATGGGTGAAATACTTGCGCAGACCGCCGACGAGGTTGTTTATCAACTGCCAGCGCTTCACGTCGAAATTCTTGTGCGGATCGCCCGGGATGCCGATGACGTTGCAGCCTTCGGCCAGTGCTGCGACCTCTGCGCCGCGCCCATGGTTGATGACATAGCAGTTTTCACGCCCAAAAAGCCCGCCGTAATGCGCGAGCCACGCCTTCAAAAAGAACGCGTCATCGCGCACCATCGTCACCGCGGCCGCCGTCTGCATCGTCACACCTGCCCGAAATTGCCCATGCCTGCCTCGCATCCTAGAGGAGCGGCTGGTACAAGAGAATCGCAAATTGCGGCCCGCGCCGCGCCGTTGCCGCTTTGCCATGAAAGGTGGGGCCGCCCGAACGAGTGACAGATGAACCCACTGATTCCGCAGGACTTCGCAGAGGCGGGCTT
>NZ_LWGH01000877.1:0-1481 GCF_001635395.1 Sulfitobacter sp. HI0129
ACGGCCTTCCGGGGCTTTGGCGGGCCACAGGGGATCGTCGGAATCGAACGGATCATGGATCACATCGCTCACACGCTCGACTATGATCCGCTGCGCATTCGGCAGGCCAATTACTACGCCGACAGCGAGGGCGGCGACGACACATCGAAGCCGGAAGAGGCTGCACGAGACGACCGTGCGCTGCCCCCGCACCCCGAGCGTGACCTCGCCTCCCGCGGGGCCGAGCCTGTGCCGTCGGGGGCGAAAGCGCCGCAGCCGGATGCCTCTGCCGCCCCGGACGGCCAGACGACGCCCTATCACCAGCCGGTCACGGATTGCATCATCAACGCGGTGACAGAACGGCTGTTGAAAAGCTCGGATTACCCCGCCCGGCGCGCGGCCATTGCGCAATGGAACGCTGAACAGCCTTTGCTGAAACGCGGCATCGCGCTGACGCCAGTCAAGTTCGGCATTTCATTTACGCTGACGCACCTCAATCAGGCGGGGGCGCTCGTACATGTCTATCAGGATGGATCGATCCACCTGAACCACGGCGGGACCGAAATGGGTCAGGGCCTGTTCCAGAAGGTCGCGCAGGTGGCGGCAGACCGGTTCGGCGTGCCGCTGGACAGCATTCGCATCACGGCGACGGACACCGCGAAGGTGCCCAATACCTCCGCCACCGCTGCCTCTTCGGGGTCCGATCTCAACGGGATGGCCGCCCGCGTCGCCTGCGACAAGATCCGCGACCGGATGGCCCGGCACCTCGCCGAAAGGCATCAGGCCGATCCCGAGGATGTCGTCTTTGCGGACGGGCAAGTCCGGGTAGGCGGCGAAACGATGAGTTTTGCCCGCGCCGCCGCTTCGGCCTATGAAAACCGGATCAGCCTGTCGGCCACCGGCTACTACAAGACCCCCGGCATCGAATGGGACCGCATCAGGGGCCGGGGGCGTCCGTTCTTCTACTTTGCCTATGGCGCGGCGGTGACGGAAGTGGTCATCGACACGCTGACCGGGGAGAACCGGATCCTGCGCACCGATATCCTGCATGACGCAGGGGCCTCCCTGAACCCGGCAATCGATATCGGCCAGATAGAAGGCGGTTATGTGCAGGGTGCCGGTTGGCTGACGACAGAAGAGCTCGTGTGGGACGAAGCCGGTGTTCTGCGCACCCATGCGCCGTCAACCTATAAGATCCCCGCCTGCTCCGACCGCCCGCCCGTCTTCAACGTCGCCCTCTGGGACGCGCCCAACCGGGCCGAAACGATCTATCGGTCGAAGGCGGTCGGGGAACCCCCGCTGATGCTCGGCATTTCCGCATGGGCCGCTTTGGCAGACGCTGCCCGCGCCTGCGGGCCGCACTTTCCCGACCTGCAGACGCCCGCTACCGCAGANGCGGTACTTGCCGCCGTGAAGCGAGCACGCCATGGGGTTTGATCGCGAGGCATTGATCGCCGCCTGTACGCGGCACGGGCGCGTGGCGCGCGTCGTGGTGGCAGCAG
>NZ_LWGH01000878.1:0-1399 GCF_001635395.1 Sulfitobacter sp. HI0129
CCAGAGCCGCGCGATCTCTCGCTGGCCCACGGCAAGTTCATTGCGCGCCCAGTTGTATCGCGCGGTGATCAGGGTGATGAACCGCAGGCCGAGCCGCATCTGCGTCTTTCCCCCGGCCAGCGCATGGGCCCCGAGCGCCGTCAGCACGTCATATTTCTGCGAAGCCGACGTGGCCTTCGCGTTCTGCTGAGAAAGCATTATACTGTCCTGCATCGGGTACGCACCTGCTTGCGCGCACCAGTCTCAATGAAACGGTCTCTTGTCGGACCTGCGGGAAGCGGCCTCGTTCGACAACGCCGTTTCCTCTTCTTCCCTGATTTGCGTCCTGAAGCACGATTCTGTCAAGGAAAGAATTGAGACGCCCCTCTTTCCAACCCTATTTCGAATTAGAAATCGGTATTGCAGGTATTGGGGGTCATCCAGCATGTCCCCCATTTCGCCAGTTTTGTCCCCTGTTTCCGGGTATGGGGTCGAAAACCGCCCCCCTTCGCGACCCTGTTCCTACAGGGCGCTGCGCGCGGACGGGGAATCACTCGGCGCGCCTGTTCCCCTTATAAAACAAACGAAGCGCGGAATTTCAGTTTCACAATATTTACTCTTTTCAAAGGAAGCAAATCAGGCGTAAATCCGAAAACGTTATCATTTAGCGTTTTGTCACCCGGTTCACAGGGGTTCCCCGCGGGGAACCTGCCCACTCCAGGCCCAATCCAGAGGGAGCCCGCATGTTCACCCACGCCGATCTGGCCAAACTCCAAACCCAGTCGCTGAAGATGCAGGGATTCATCCGCCAGCAGACCTTTTCACCCGAGATGGAAAAGACGCTGCGGCGGTTCAGCTCTTGGGAAGTCGCCGAACTGATCCTGAAGATCAATCCCTCCACCCTGCGCGGGCGCCTCGCGGCGGATCCGTCGCTGCCGCAGGGACTGGTGGAGGAGGACGGCCGCCAGCGGTGGTATACCCTCGAAGAGATCAACGAGCTGCGGCGGCGTCTGCGGATCAAGAACCAGCCGCTCATGCCACCCCGCCCCGAGGGCAAGCGCGCGATCCGCGCGGCCATCGCCAACTTCAAGGGCGGGGCCGGTAAATCCACCGTGGCGCTGCATTTCGCCCATGCCGCCGCGCTGGACGGTTACCGCGTTCTCTGCGTCGATTTCGACCCGCAGGCCACGCTCAGTCACTCCATGGGTCTCAGCGACGTGCCGGAGGAATACACTGTCTGGGGCATCATGGCGCGCGATCTCATTCGCGAAACCGAACGGATGAACGCCACCTCCGCCGGCGCGGAAAGCGGCACCGCCCTGCCCCAGCGCAAGCTGCCGCCCTCCGTCACGGGCATGGGTCTGAACGGCCTGCGCATCACCGATTTCATCAAGCCGACCTGCTGGCCCACGATCGATCT
>NZ_LWGH01000879.1:0-729 GCF_001635395.1 Sulfitobacter sp. HI0129
GCCGATGGACCAGCAGCCGGTGGACAGCGTCTTTCCCGCCATGGCGCAGGCCATCATCGCCTCTGACGACACGATCGAGGAACGCCCCGAGGTGGTGCAGGGCTTTGTCGACGCGGTGCTGCGCGCGGTGCGCGACATTTCGGACGATCCGGCTGCCGCCGCCGCGCAATACGTCGCGCTTGTCCCGCAGCATTCCGAAAACCTCGCCGGGATCGAGGCGGTGATGCGGGCCTATGCCGAACTGATCTACCCCGAGGGGGAGAACCAGCCGCTTGGTGCTTTCGATCCCGAACGGATCAAGGCGGTTCAGGACTTCTACGTCGAGGCGGGCATCGTGCGTAACGCCGTCCCGGTGGAGGAGCTTTACACAAACGAGTTCATCAAATGACCGAAGTCAGCCAGGCCGTGGCCGGGAGAAGCGTCCCGGCCACCTCGGCCCCCGCCAGAGTTGGACCCCGTCTCATGCGTCTTGCCAATCCCACCGTCGCGAGCCTGATCCTGCTGGTCATCGTGCTGCTTGCTTGGGAATTCCTTCCCACCGCGCTGGATGTGCCGAAGTTCATCATTCCGACGTTGTCGGACTGCCTTGCCGAACTGGCGCGCATGTGGGCCTACGAGGGGCTTTTGGGTCACTTCCTGTCCACCGCGCTTTATACCGTGCTGGGCTTTATCGTGGGCAGCCTGCTGGGCGCGGTGCTGGGATATCTTCTGGGCATGTCCGCCTTCTGG
>NZ_LWGH01000880.1:0-2059 GCF_001635395.1 Sulfitobacter sp. HI0129
CAATCCTCACCAATACATCGGCGATGGGCGCGCTTTCGACATTGCGCGGCATCAACGAGCAGCTCGGCGAGACACAGAACCGCATTTCCACCGGTCTGAAGGTCTCCTCCGCCAAGGACAACGCGTCCTATTATTCCATTTCCACGACGATGAATTCCGAAAGCGGCATGAACAAAGCCGTCAACGAGGGTCTGACCCTTGCGAAGAATTCCGTGTCGACCGCCCGCCTGGGTGCGGAAACGCTCGTCGATCTTGCGCAGGAATTCGTTGACCGTCTGGCCTTTGCCCAGACCGAAGGCGTGAATCAGGCTGACATTCAAAAGGAACTGACCGCCCTTGCCGCGCAGATGCAGACAGCGATCGAGCAGTCCTCCTTCAACGGCGAAAACCTGATTTCCGCAACTGGCGCTGGCCCGAAGGAAGTCGTTTCCGGCGTCAGCCGCAGCGGAACGATGTTGAACACGACTACGATTGATTTCACCACCACCGACCTCGAAGCGGAACAGGCCAAATTTGCGGCGATCCTGATCGATGAGAGCACCACACCGACAGCGCTGGAAACCGCATTGCGCAACGCCGAAAGCTACCTGACCACGGTGACGGGTGCGGCGACGGATCTGGGTATTGCCGAGCGTTCCATCGAGACGCAGCAGAACTTTCTGAGCGAGCTGACGGACAAGCTGGATGCCGGTGTCGGGTCGATGATCGACGCGGACATGGAAGAAGAGGCCGCCCGCCTGCAGTCGCTTCAGGTGCAGCAGCAGCTTGCCACGCAGTCGCTGTCGATCGCCAATCAGGCGCCGCAGAATATCTTGAGCCTCTTCCAGTAAGGCCGACGCCTCGCTCCTGAGCAGGGGAGCGGGACGGATAAAGAACATAACAAGGAGAAAATCCTATGGGCTTGGCAGCATACAAGAAGACCATCAGGGAAAGCGAATCCCCGCGTCAGATCGAGCGGCGCATCCTGTCGCGCGTGACGCATGAGCTTCAGACCTATGTCGCGGATTTCGACAAGAGCGAGTCCCGGTTCGAGCGGCAGCAGATCCTTGCGGGCGGTTTGCGCGATACGCTGGTTGAGAACCAGCGCATCTGGGCGGCCCTGCGCAGCGACCTGGCGGAGCCGGGCAACACGATCCCCGACAGCCTGAAGGCATCGCTCATTTCCATCGCCATGTGGATCGACCGCCAGTGCAGCGCCGTCATCGCGGGGGAGGGCGGCCTCGCCGGTCTCGTGGAAATCAACAGCAACATCGTCGCCGGGCTTGCGGGCCGTGGCGCGACCGAAATGGCTCACGAAGGGGTCTGACATGTTAAAAATCACGCTCAGACCCCGCGAACGGGTCATCGTCAACGGCTGTGTCCTGCGCAACGGGGATCGGCGCCAATCCATCACCGTGGAAAATCGCGCCGACATCGTGCGCGAAAGCGATCTGCTGGACGCCAAGAAGAAGGCGACGCCGGTATCCAAGATCTATTTCCTGTTGCAGACGGCGCTCATCAATCCCAAGGCACGGGAGGAGATCGTACCCAAGATCCAGTCCGGGCTGGTGGGGCTGGCAACCTGTTTCGGCGCAGAGATGCGCGGGAAGGTGATGCAGGCCGCCAACCACGTCAGCATGGCGGATTACTACAAGGCCATGAGCGACCTGCGCCCCGTGCTGAAGTACGAGGGCGAGTTGATGTCGCTGAAACTGCCGGACCGCGGTGCCGCAGCAAAAGCCGCCCCGCCGGCGGCAGGGCAATCGGTGTCCGCATGATCCCCCTGGGCGGTCTGGGAACAGGTCTGGCTGTCAATCTCTATGACAGTACGCGCGATAAGCAGCTGGACCTGGTGGCGCGCAACGCGCTGAACGCGCGGCAGATCGCCGCCTTCAGCGAGCGTATCGGCCAGATCGGATCGCCCAAGGAACTGATCGCGGATACGGAGGTCTATACTTTCGTCATGCGGGCCTTCGACCTCGAAGCGCAGATCTTCGGCAAGGCGCTCATCCGCAAGACGCTGGAAAGTGACCGCTCGGATACCGCCGCGCTGGTGAACCGCCTGACCGATCCCAACATC
>NZ_LWGH01000881.1:0-1505 GCF_001635395.1 Sulfitobacter sp. HI0129
CACCCCCCGAGGAAGGTCCCTTCGAGCGCGTTGTACCCGTGATAGCCGCCACCGCCAAAGCCGCATACTTCACCCGCAGCGTAAAGCCCGTCGAAGACTGCCCCGTCGGGGGTGAGCACCCTGCCCTGAATGTCCGTATGCAGCCCGCCCAGCGATTTGCGGGTCAGTATGTTGAGCCGCACCGCAATGAGCGGCCCGTTGGCCGGATCGAGAATCGCATGGGGTTTGGCGGTGCGGATCAGTTTGTCCCCCCGATAGGCGCGGGCGCCGCGTATGGCGGTGATCTGCGCGTCTTTGGCGAACGGATTGGTAAGCTGCCCGTCCCGCGCCGCGATCTGCGCCTTGATATGCGCAGGATCGACAGGGGCGTCGGGGGTCAGCGCGTTCATGCGGGTGATAAGGCTGTCGATGTCATCCGCTACGATGAAATCGGCGCCCTTCTGCTTGAAGGCTTCGACCGCGGGGGTCGCGCCCTTGCCAAGGCGGGTCTTCAACACCTCGCTCCACTTTCCGGAAGTGAAATCGGGGTTCTGTTCCGACCCTGAAAGCGCGAATTCTTTCTCGATGATCTTTTGCGTCAGGATGAACCAGCTGTGTTCCCCCACGGACAGGATGCGGCGCAGCGTCGACAGCGTGTCAAAGCCCGGCAGGCAAGGCGCCTCCATCCGGTCGCCCTTTGCATCGAACCAGAGCGAGGAGGGCCCCGGCAGGATGCGGATACCGTGGTTCGGCCAGATCGGGTCCCAGTTCTGCACGCCTTCGCAATAGTGCCACATGCGGTCTTCGTTGATCAGGTCGGCCCCCGCCGCGCGCGCGATTTCGTGCATCTGCCCGTCAACGTAATCGGGCACGCCCGCGACCATGGTTTTCGGCGGCTGGCCCAGACGGTCCGTCGGCCAGTGTCGGCGCACCATGTCATGGTTCCCCCCGATCCCCCCCGTGGTGAGGATCACCGAATCCGCCGCATAGCTGAAATCGCCGGTCACCTCGCGCGACGTGCTTTCCCCCCGGGGCTTGGTTGTATCGGCAAGCACCTCGCCGGAGAGGCCGGTCACCCGACCATCCGTCACGTCGAGCGCGGTGACCCGGTGGCGGAAGGCAAGCGTCAGATGCCCCGCCGCCGCATGTTCCGTCATCAGCTTGGCAAAGGGCGCGACGACCCCGGTGCCGGTGCCCCATGTGATGTGAAACCGGGGCACCGAATTGCCGTGCCCATGCGCCTGTGCGCCCCCCCGCTCGGCCCAGCCGACAACCGGGAACCACGTCAGCCCGATGCGGGAAAGCCAGTCCCGCATGTCGCCCGCTGCCCATTCGACGAAGCGTTCGGCATAGGCGCGCGGGTTCGCATCTTCCGCCCGGTCGAACTGCGCCGATCCCATCCAGTCTGCCAGCGCAAGCTCGGCACTGTCCTTGATGCCCATGCGGCGCTGTTCGGGCGTATCCACCATGAAAAGACCGCCCAACGACCAATAGGCCTGCCCCCCAAGGCTCTGCGGCCCTTCCTG
>NZ_LWGH01000882.1:0-1547 GCF_001635395.1 Sulfitobacter sp. HI0129
CTGCCCGATGCATCGGCCCATGATCTGGGCGACCGGCCCGAACCGCTTTATGCGGTGGCCTTTCCCGCCGCCGCCCTCTGGGCGCATCCGGAACATCCCGGCGACGAGGTCGTGCTCGACCTGTGGCAAAGCTATCTGGAACCGGCATGACGCGGCCGGAGCCTGCCTTTGACGCACCGTGGCACGCGCAGGTTTTTGCCGTGACGGTCCATCTGAACGAAACCGGTCATTTCACCTGGTCCGACTGGGCCGCGCGTTTTGGCGAGGTGCTGCGACGGCATGGCCTCGACCGGTCGCTCGACGGGGGTGACGATTATTTCCTCGCTTGGCTCGAAACGCTGGAAGGTCTGCTCGCCGAACGCGATCTCGCGACGGAGGCCGAGCGGCGGGAGCTGCGGGACGCATGG
This sequence comes from Sulfitobacter sp. HI0129, assembly GCF_001635395.1. Lineage (NCBI taxonomy): Bacteria > Pseudomonadati > Pseudomonadota > Alphaproteobacteria > Rhodobacterales > Roseobacteraceae > Sulfitobacter > Sulfitobacter sp. HI0129. Next base: position 408 of record NZ_LWGH01000882.1, read on the forward strand.
GCGGAGGCCTTTCGCAGCACGCCCCACGGCGCGCCGGTGCGTCTGCCGGAGGAGGGGCCGGGGACGGGTCAGCGCCGCGCGTAGATTCCCGCCTTTTGCAGAAAGCGCCGCCACGCCCCCTTGCGCGGCCACCAACCGGATATGCCCCGCCGGGAGCGGGAAAGCCGGTTGAATTCATGCACGTCGATGATGCGTTCGGCACAGCCGCAGCCTTCGCCGGTGGCGACCTTGTCGAAGTAGAACTTCGTGAAATCCTCGGATTGGTCCCGCGTATGTCTCATCCCGTATCGCTCCGTTCTGCGTTTTCCGGCCCGTGATCCCTCAGGCGTCCACGTCGTCCACGTCCGCCTGGCCTGACAGGGCGCGGCGGATGTGGCTCCAGCTCAACCCGATGCCCAGCACGAAGCTGAGCGCCAGAAGCCCCAGCCAGACGTTGACGCTGGAATTGTCTAGCCGCAAAACACCCAGATCGTGCAGCACCCAGAGCGTCGCACCGATAACGGCCAGCACCAGCAGCATCCCGAAGCCGCCGATCGACCGCAGCGTGGCCCGCAGGTAAACGATATAGCCGATGAACAGCAAAAGGCCCGTCAGAACCGCGATCGACAGGTGCTCGTCGCCGTAATAGCGCACCCAGTCGACGTAGTTGAAAGGCGTCGGGTTGAATGTTGCGGCCAGCAGCACGAAAGCGCAGAGCCAGCGGATGACGAAACCCATGCGGGGCCCTCCTTTGTGCGATCGGCGCTTTCTTAGCGGGAAGGGGGCGTTGCTGTCCACGCGGCATGCCGGATCGGCCAAGCCTTGCCGTCGGGTTTTTCGGTTTCGCCCTGCCGCGCGGGGGGTTATACGGACGCGGATCGTGGCAAAGGAATGAACAGCATGGCCAACGTAGTCGTCGTGGGCGCCCAGTGGGGCGACGAAGGCAAGGGAAAGATCGTCGATTGGCTTTCGGAACGGGCCGACGTCATCGCGCGGTTTCAGGGCGGGCATAACGCGGGGCATACGCTGGTCATCGACGGCGAAGTCTTCAAGCTGTCGCTGCTGCCCTCGGGCATCGTGCGCGGCGGCAAGCTGAGCGTGATCGGCAACGGCGTCGTGCTGGACCCTTGGCATCTGGTCAAGGAAATCGAGGGTCTGCGC
>NZ_LWGH01000883.1:0-1177 GCF_001635395.1 Sulfitobacter sp. HI0129
CTGGAAGTCTTCGCGGATGACCCCGGGGCGCTGGACCGGATCAGGGCGGCAGGCGCACAGGCCGGAGTGGCGGAGTGATCCACGAGGATGTCGGCGATTTCGCGGCGGCCCTTCCCCCGATGCGCGCTCTCATGGGGCTCGACCTCGGCGACAAGACGATCGGCGTGGCGGTAAGCGATTCCATGCTCTCGGTCGCCTCCCCGCTGGAAACTGTGCGCAGGCGCAAGTTCACGTTGGATGCGGCCCGGCTCGCCGAACTCATTTCGGCGCGGAACATTGCCGGGATCGTGCTCGGCCTGCCGCGCAACATGGACGGCAGCGAAGGGCCGCGCTGCCAGTCGACCCGCGCCTTTGCGCGCAACTTCGTCCGGCTCACCCCCCTGCCGATCACCTTCTGGGATGAACGATTGTCCACCGTCGCGGCCGAACGCGCCCTGTTGGAGGCGGATACGTCACGCAGACGTCGCGCAGAGGTCATCGACCACGTGGCGGCGAGCTATATACTTCAGGGATTGCTGGACCGTTTGCGCGTGCTGCGGGCGACCGAAGGGCGGATATGAACGACGACATCTGGAAGCGCGACGAAGTCGAGAGCCCCTGCATCAAGGTCTGTGTCGTGCATCCCGAAACGCGGCTTTGCACGGGGTGTTTACGCTCGATCGACGAAATCGCCAGCTGGTCGCGGATGAGCATGCCGGAACGGCGCGCGGTGCTTGCGGAACTGCCCGACCGGGGGCAGGCGCTGAAGCGGCGGCGGGGCGGTCGTGCCGCCCGGCTTGGCAACGGGCGCGGTTGAGATCGGCGCGCGGCTTAGCGACCGGCAGCGATCTTGCGCAGAAAATCCATGACGTCGTCCGAGGTCCGCGCGCCGTCGTAGCCCATGGGCGCATGGTTCAGGTTATCCGCAAAACGGGACACCCGCGCGAAACTGCGGGCAAGCATCAGGTTTCCCCCTGCCCGCCGCTTTCCGCCGAAATGAACGCATCCTGCTTCGCCGCTTATCATCATCGGTGCCATAAACCTGCCTCGTTACGTTTATTGTTTCTATTCCGGCAATATTCCGGGGCAACGTGGCGGGAATGGGGCGAGGATCGGGTCATTCGGCGAAGATACCGTGACCCTCACGCGGCGGCGGCCACCACGGCGGCCATTTCCCCGAAGGTTAAAGCCGTGCCAA
>NZ_LWGH01000884.1:0-1272 GCF_001635395.1 Sulfitobacter sp. HI0129
GAGCCGCCCACATCGCCCAGCGAGGGACGATCCCGGCGCTTCGCCGCCCGGCGGGCCACGCCCCCGAAATACCGGCCAAGAAAGTAGAAAAGAATGAGGACGACAATCGCGATTGCGATGTTCGGAAGGAGCCTGAAGAGCCCATCCAACCACGCGTCAAGTTTATCGAATATCAGACCCGGGTTGGCTTCGACTTCTTCCACGCGCATCTCTCCTGTCGTTCATGCGGCAGGTCAACGCATTGAAAGAAGGATTGTTCCTACGTTTGCGGGAGTTTCAGAACCGTATTGCCACCACGACGCGAAAGCACCACCGCATCGTCGCCGATCGCCGTGACGATGCCCGCCTCCAGCGTGTCGCCGACCTGAACGCGGGTGATGGTGCCGTCGTTCTCCCGCACCAGAGCGCGGGGATCGGTGTCGTTGCCGTAAATGCCGATCACGGCCAGCCGGTCGAGCTTCATGTGTTGGGTGGCCAAGCGGGCCACTTTGGCGGACGTACCTCCGCCGGTATCATTGGACGCCATGTTTTCGCCTTTCGTCGCGCCTGCGGGGGATCGCATCGGGGTGGCGCTGAATTTCGATCAATGTATTGCGCTGGATCAGCTAACAGGCGGTAAAGCAGGGTGGAAGGGGGATGGCCGGAGGTCAGCGCAACCTTGCCAAAGGGCAGGCGAAGGTCTGCCGACAGGGCCGGGCGCGGCGCGTATCCTATACGAATTCGCGCGCGATTACCGCTATTTGCGCAAATCTATCCCGCTGCGCGGACAGCAGGCATTTGAACGAAATCAGAGGCAGTCTGTCGCCGCGAAGCCTACTCGGCGGCCTCTTTCATGCGAAAGCCCTTGTCGATCTGGTCGGCGGGCACCACCGGGTATTCGCCGGAGAAACAGGCGTCGCAATACTGCGGACAGCTGGCCTTGCGGCCCTGCGCCTCGCCCACGGCCCGGTAAAGACCGTCGAGCGAGATGAACTTCAGGCTGTCGACCTGCAGGTGGTCGCGCATCTCGTCCTCGGACATGGTGGCGGCCAGCAGTTTTTCGCGCTGCGGCGTATCGACCCCGTAAAAGCACGGCCATGCGGTCGGCGGTGAGGCGATGCGGAAATGCACCTCCGCCGCGCCGGCATCGAGGATCATCTCCTTGATCTTGCGGCTGGTCGTGCCGCGGACGACGCTGTCATCCACGAGGATCACGCGCTTGCCCCGGATCAGGGCGCGGTTGACGTTCAGCTTCAGCCGCACGCCCATATTCCGGATCTGTTCGGTCGGTTC
>NZ_LWGH01000885.1:0-1677 GCF_001635395.1 Sulfitobacter sp. HI0129
GTCCTGATCGTGGACGAGCAATCGGGGGGTCGTTCCCCCCGCCTTGCGATAGGTCTCCGCAAGGGTGTTCAACCGGCGGAACAGTGCGTCCACCGGCGGTGCATCGTAGGTAATGGCGCCGGAGGGGCAGGCCGCGGAACAGGCACCGCATCCGGCGCAGATCAGCGGATCGACGGCGACGTGGTCCCCATCGGGCGTAATCGCCCCGGTGGGGCAAAGATCGAGGCAGTTGGTGCAGGCCACCTGCCCCGCGCGCGAATGCGCACAGAGGCTTTCGGTAAGGCGTACGTAGAGCGGCTTTTCGAAAGTACCGACGAGTTCGGAGGCTTCGCGCACCGCCTCGGCAAGGGCGGGGATGCTGCCCGGATCGGCGCGCAGGTAGCCATCGCGCTTGTGGGGGGCCGGAAACAGCGCGGCTTCGCCCGTCAGGTCCAGAACGATATCGCATTGGGATTCGGCCCGGTCCCGCGGGGCGGTAAACTCCGGCGCGCCTCGGCCGCCCGGTATCCGCTGGCGCAGGCCGTCAAACACGATTTCGAAATTACCCAAGGCGCCCTTGGCGCTGCGCAACCGGCCCAATACGACATCGAACCGCGGGTCCGCATCCGCCGCATCTTCGCCGGACGTGAGCAAAACGGTAACGGCGAGCGTGTCGCACAGACGGCGCGCCGCGTCGAGTGCCGCATCGGCGGGACCGAGGATCAGGCAGGTGCCCTCGCTCACGACATCCAATGCCCGCGGCAGAGGTATCGCCAGATTCGCCTCGGCCACCAGCGCGGCCATCTTGGGGCCGGCATCGCCGTCGTCGTCATGCCAGCCCGCACGGTCACGGATATCGACGAAGCCGGGAATTTCGCTACCGATCTCCTCCGCCAGTTCCTCGAAGCGTCGGCGTTCCTGCTGGCAGGCGATTGTCACCTCACCTTCGGCCAATGCCTTGGCGGCGACGTCGATCTGCTTGGTGCAGAGCGCCGTATGCACACGCGAACAAACCATGTCGCTGGCAGTTGCGATGGTATCGGCGTCCACGGACTGACTGCCGAGGCAGTCACAAAGAAGCAAAGTTTTCGGCATGTTCCCCCCAAGCCGCTAGCAGGGCCGCAGCCCTGGCAGCTTTCGCTGTCGCGCATGCAAACTAAAGGGCTTTGCCACAAGCCGCAAACCCCAATTCAGCACCCCCGATGCAGAATAGTGCGCTTCGCAAGCGCAGCAAAAATTATCAGATAAAAACAGTCGGATAACTTGTTTTTAACGCCTGTTAGCGCTCCCTTTCCTTTGGGGCACTTGCTGCGTTGCAGCATGCGGAAAATTGATCGCGTTAAATTTTATTTACCCTTTGATTCACCCCCCGGATCTTCGATTATACAACCCACTGTTCTCACCAACCGACCGGAGTATTCTTGCAAAAGTTGCCAAGATTCGCGCAATCCATGCCTATCGGAATCGTCCTGCGCAGGTCGCCGGGCGTGACTCGATGGGCTGATGTCGTTTGGCGTGCCACTGGCATCCTGCCGGGCGCGGATGAGGCCGATTGGAAGCTGCTGCGGCAGGAAGGCGAGAGCGCGGAATACCATGCCGCCACCCTTCCGCTGACGCTCTACCGGTCCGATACCGAAGCGTATGTCCACGGTCTTGCGGCCAAGGTTCCGTGCCTTTTCGTTGTCTGCCGCGAAACCG
>NZ_LWGH01000886.1:0-9235 GCF_001635395.1 Sulfitobacter sp. HI0129
GAGACCGGCAGAATACCGACGGCGAAAAAAGGGACCAGACAGATGGCCGCCCCGGACCACAGCAAAGGGACAGACTGCGCAATGGGTCTTTCATATGCGCACCCCCTGCCCCTGCCGGACCGAAGCGCGCAACGCCGACCGGGTGGCGATTTTTCAGTGCGATGCCGCCAGTGTGCGCGGCGCGGCCCGGACCAGCTCGCGGGATTCCATCATCATCAGCAGGAAGGCCAGCGCCGAAAGCAGTTCGCGCAATTCTGCCACCCGAAGGCCGGGCAACCCGTCCGAAAAGCTGTAAACCAGCTGATCCTGAAACAACGTCGTGGCCAGCATCCCGATTGCCAGCCCCGCGCTGGCAATGGGCAATCCGATGGCGCGGAACACCTGCCGGCACAGCGGTACATAGCGATCAAGAACCGGGACTACGGCACCCCAAAGGAAGAAACAAAAAATAAACGCATGATCGAAGAAGTAACCGAAAAGGTTATGGAAATTGATCTCAGCCTGCACATTGATGCGCCGCATGGCCTCGGGCGTCTCGATGCCCAGATAGCGCTGCCCCCAGCTGATCTCCTCACCGCACATGACAACAAACAGCAGAGCGAGAAACCCGTGCATCAGGGCCATCCTGGGATAGATAGCCCGCACGGTGACGGCGACCCAGGCCGCATACACGGCCGCAACGAGCAACAGCACCGCCGAGACGTTTTCAATCACGCCATCCTCAAGATTGAAGGCCAGCAGCGTATCAACGGAAAACAGTCGGTCACCGAAAATGACGTAAAGCACGATAATCATGTAAAGCCCCGCCATGGCCGCCAGACTGCGCAGGCCCGGTCGGAACTTGTCATAAGCCTCGGGCATGGCATAGTCCCGCGCCATGAAGCGCGCGAGACGTGCGCTGCCAGCCAGTCGCGGCCACAGGATCACAGCAAGCAGGCCCGCACCCCCCAGCACCGCAAAAACCCAACGTGCGAAGACAATTTCGATCAGGGTCGACTTGCGGACCAGCGGGTTTTCATGGGCCAGCGACTGCTCCATCAGACCGATGGACGCCAACCGCTCTGGAGAGATGAGGACCGCGAGCGCCAGCGCGATCAGCGAAAGAACGAAGACAAACAAACGTTGAAATGTCATGATAAAAGACGCCTAGTTAATATGGCGCAGTGTAACAGATTAATGGCAAATCACAAACGTCTGACCAAAATGCCGTTCCGAGGCGAACCAGCCGATCAGTTTTCGGCCCGGTCGGAGCCAGCACAACAGCGGAATCCGGGCCCGACGCGCCCCAACGATTGCCCTGAATACCAACGCGAAATACACAGACCATAGAAAGAGCGAGGCTCGATATGTCCCCCCTGAAGATCAAGAAAGGCGCGACCTCCCATTCCGCCTACAACCTGCGACCCAATTTTTCCGACGTGATCGAACGGCACACCCTTGCCGTCCTGGTGGAAAACGAACCGGGCGTGCTGGCGCGGGTCATCGGGCTGTTCTCGGGGCGCGGCTACAACATCGACAGCCTGACCGTGGCAGAGGTCGACCATACCGGGCACCTGTCGCGGATCACCATCGTCACCTCCGGCACGCCGCAGGTGATCGAACAGATCAAGGCGCAACTGGGTCGGATCGTCACCGTACATGACGTGCATGACCTGACGGTCGAAGGCGCCAGCGTGGAACGGGAACTGGCGATGTTCAAGGTGTCGGGCACCGGCGAAAAGCGGGTGGAGGCGCTGCGGCTCGCGGATATCTTCCGCGCCAATGTTGTGGACAGCACGCTGGAAAGCTTCATTTTCGAGATCACCGGCGCCCCGGAAAAGATCGACGCTTTCGCGGATCTGATGCGGCCCCTCGGCCTCAGCGAAGTGGCCCGCACGGGCATTGCCGCCCTGTCCCGCGGCGACTGATCGCTTCCGGGCGGGTCCGGATCGTTTCAGAGTCTGGCCCGCGCCGCCTCCCGCGGGATAATCGGCACGACCGCTTCACTCACCGGGGCGCCGTTGGCTGCCGCGCCATGGCCCGATATATTCCGTAGCCGGTCCGGAAGATCATGGCAGGCGCGCTGGCGCATGACCTCGGGGGCCTTGGCTTGCCGCAGGTGGCGGTTGCGGCTGACTTCAAAACGGACAATGTCCCCCGCTTCGATCCCCCAGCCGCCTGCGGGGGTTTTGCCATCACAGTGGTAGAACGCCAGATCCCCGTGATCCTCACACCAGAAGACCGCCTTGCGCTCTGTCGGATCGGACCAAATTACCACTCCCATCATCGGCATTGCTTCCCCCTTCTCGGTTTGGGAGAAGATAGCAATATTTTGCATTAATGCGCGACACTGAATATCCAAGCCAGCAATCGAAATTTGTGTCGGTATTCTGCGCATCTGATGCGCTTTAGCGTCAGATATGACGCTTTTACGCGTCGGGAGGACGCAGTCGGACTGGCAAAATTGCCCCCACGGCCGCAAATCTATTCAGAAACACGGGAACTACCATATGGCGCGACCAAGCCAGTCACCGGCCCAGTTGAGGGGTATGTTCGGGGAAAACCTCCGCAAGCTTTCACGGAAATACCCCTCCATTTCGGATCTTGCCCGGCGGCTTGGCATCAACCGCACCCAGTTCAACCGCTACCTTTCCGGCGAAAGCTTCCCCCGGCCCGATGTGCTGGCCCGGATGTGCGAATTTTTCGGGGTGGATGCCCGCGTTCTGCTCGAACCTGTGGACGATCTGGACACAGGCAGCGCTGACGATCCGATCGCCAACCCCTATTTGCGCAATTTTGTCGGCACGGCAGCCCGTGAAGTGCCGGAGGATGCCTTTCCTTCCGGCTTCTACCGGTTTTCACGGCGCAGTTTCGTGAACGCCGATCTCTTCGTCGTCGGTCTCCTCCTCGTACGGCGGGACGGCAGGCATACCGTGCTGCGCGGCTTCGAGACGAAAGAAGCCATGCGGCTCCAGAACCTGCCGACCGATCCGCCGACGCGCGAATTCCGAGGGTTGGTGATGCAGCAGGAAAAAGGCATCACGATCCTTGCCGCGCGACGCAACGCGATGACGGGATCCTTCAATTACCTGTCACGGGCCGCATCGTTCCAGAACAACTACTGGGCGGGCTACGTCACCCGCACCGTCCCCGAAAGCGAAGGCGGCATGCGGGTGACGCGGCTGGTCTATGAACACCTCGGGCGGCGAACCGGTGCCGTGCTCGCCGCGGCCCGGGGAACCGGCTTCAAGGCGGCAGCCGAACTGGAACCCTTTCACCGCCGCCTTCTGCGCCCGGAGGCCGAATTTTCCTGACTTCCGATGTCGCGGTGAGAAAAGTGCGGGTCGCTCACGCGTTCCGCGATCCAGACCGGGGCTGGTAGACTGTCGGCCACAGGAGGAAGCCGCCCATGTCCCACCCCCTTTCCGATCTGGAACGTGTTCGCCAGCCCATCGGCGCAGCGAACGGTCTTTCAAACGCCCATTACATCGACCCCGAAGTGCACGCCGAAGAACGCGACGCCGTGCTTTTCGCCAATTGGATGGGTCTCGCCACCGCGTCCGAGGTTCCGGAGATCGGCGACGCGATCCCCCTCACCGTGCTTGGGATGCCGCTGCTGGTCTTGCGGGACAAATCGGGCGAAGTCCGCGTGTTTCAGAACACCTGCCGACACCGGGGCATGATCCTGATCGAGGAGCCGCGACGGATCGAAGGTGCGATCCGCTGCCCCTATCACAGCTGGTGCTACGCGACCGACGGGCGCCTCGTCTCCACGCCCCATGTCGGCGGTCCGGGCCGCAATACCCATGAGAGCATTGACCGGGATACCCTCGGGCTGGTGGAATTCCGCGCCCATGTCTGGATGGACGTGATCTTCGTCAACCTGTCGGGCACGGCGCGGCCCTTCGAGGAGGCGAATGCCGACCTGATCGCCCGCTGGGCCGAGTTCAACCAGCCACTGCACCACGGCGGCGCGGACAGCCAGTTTCAGCTTGAACTGAACTGTAACTGGAAGCTCGCGGTGGAAAACTACTGCGAAAGCTATCATCTGCCCTGGGTGCATCCCGGCCTCAACAGCTATTCACGGCTCGAAGATCACTACCATATCGAAAAGCCGCGCCAGTACTCGGGTCAGGGCACGTTGGTCTATCGTCAGTTGACCGACGAGGACGGGAACCGTTTCCCGGATTTCGATGGGTTGGGCCTTTCGTGGGATACCGCGGCGGAATATATCACCGCCTTCCCGAACGTCCTGCTCGGTGTGCACCGCGACCATACCTTTACCATCATTCTGGTGCCGCGCGGCCCGGAACGGACGGAGGAACATATCCACATCTACTACGCCCGCCCGGACACCGATCCCGACCTGCGCGCGCGCAATACCGAGCAGTGGAAACAAGTCTTCCTCGAAGATGTTTTCGTGGTCGAGGGCATGCAGCGCGGGCGCCATGCCCACTCCTTCGACGGGGGGCGTTTTTCACCCGCGATGGATGGCCCCACCCATCTGTTCCACGATTGGGTGGCCACGCAACTGGCCGATTATCGCGCCGCGGGCGCCCTCACCCCGGCGGCGGCGGAATGAACCCGCTCGACGCACGGCTCCTGCAGGCTCATGCCGCGGGGGACGGCGCGGCGCTTGCCCGGCTCTACGAAGAAGCCGCGCGTCAGGCCGCCGATGCGGAGGCCGGTGCCTTCTATCTGACCCATGCGCATATCTTCGCGCTGGAAGGGGGGCTGCCTGCGGCCGAAACGCTCTGCGCGCAACTGGTCGCTCTGGGGCGCGAAGCCCCGCCCGGGCCGCCACGACCGCCCCGGCGCTGATCCCGCGTCAGAGCGTGGGCGGGCGGCGATTGGGCCAATCTGTCGCCTCGTGATAGCGCGCGGCAAGCCGGAGCAGCCGCGCATCCGTGCCCCGCGCACCGATCAGTTGCAGCCCGAGCGGCAGACCATTATCGCCGAAACCCGCCGGAACGTTGACCACCGGCAAGCCGATCAGGCTCGCCGGGGTCACCACCTGCATCCAGCGATGGTAGGTATCCATCTTCCGGCCCGCGACTTCGGTCGGATGCACGTCGTTCACGTCAAAGGGCCAGACCTGCGCCGAAGGCAGCACCACGACATCGCAGGTGGTGAAAAGATCATGCGCCCGGCGGAACCAGTCCGACCGCTGCTCGGACGCGCGCTGTATCTGCGGCCCCGTCAGGGTCCGGCCCCGCTCAACCTCCCACTGCGCGGCGGGTTTAAGCGCCTTGCGCCGTTCCGGCACGTCGTAAAGGGCCGATAGACCGGCGGCCACGGCAAAGGAGCGCAGGGTGATCCAACTGTTCCAGATGGCCTCCGCCTCGAAGGGTGGCGGCGCATCGAATACCTCGCAGCCGATCTCTTCAAAGCTGCGCAGCGCGGCGCGGCTGTGGGCGTCGATGCCGGGGGCATAGGGAAAGGCCCCGCCCCAATCACCGAGCCATCCCAGCCGAAGCCCCTTCACGTCGCCTTCGAGATGCGGGACCGTCGCCTCCGACCTGGCAGAAAGCGGGAGGCGCGGCTCATATCCCGACATCGTATCGAGCAGCTCGGCCAGATCCTCGGGGCTGCGCGCCATGGGACCCATGGTGCTGAGCTGGTGCAGGAACATGTCGCCTTCGGGCTCCGACGGCACCCTGCCCCAGCTTGGCCGCATCCCGTAAACATTGTTCCACCCTGCCGGGTTGCGCAGGCTGCCCATCATGTCCGAGCCGTCCGCAACGCTGAGCATCCGCGCAGCCAGCGCCGCCGCCGCACCGCCCGAGGATCCGCCGGCGGACCGCGACGGGTCATAGGGGTTTGCCGTGGCGCCATGCACGGGGTTGAACGTATGGCTGCCCAAGCCGAATTCCGGCGTATTGGTCTTGCCGATGACGATGGCGCCCGCCTTCCGGATGCGGCGCACGAATATATCGTCATGATCCGCGATCTGCCCGGCAAAAAGCGGCGATCCCATGGAGGTGGGAAGCCCCTTCGCATCGGCGAGATCCTTGATGGCGATGGGAATTCCGTGCAGCCAGCCCTTGCGGGGGGCATCCTGAACCGCGCGTGCCTCGGCCATCAGGTCGTCGCCATCCCGCAAGGAAACGATGGCATTCACTTTGCCGTTGACCTTGTCGATGCGCCCCAGCGTGGCCTGCATCAGTTCGGCCACGCCCAGATCACCGTCTTCGATTGCCCGCGACAGGGCGCGGGCCCCCATGTTCATGATATCCATGGGCGCAGAAAACGTCACCGCGCGGGGCGGCGCAAGCCCTGAGTTGACCTTTGGGAAACCTTGAAGCGGAGAGGCCCGCTCCGGGTCCGGCGATCAGCCTTCGCGCGCTTCCGCCCGGCTCTTGCCAGATACCGACAGCGCCAGCGTCGCGCCCATGAGCCCGTCCAGATCACCGTCCAGCACACCCTTGGTGTCGGAGGTCTCGAAGTTCGTCCGCAGGTCCTTCACCATCTGATAGGGCTGCAGCACGTAGGACCGGATCTGGTTGCCCCAGCCTGCGTCACCCGCACTTTCATGGGCTTCGTTCACAAGGGCGGACCGCTTGTCGAGTTCCATCTGGTAGAGCCGGCTTTTCAGCGCCTTCATAGCGATATCCCGGTTCTGGTGCTGCGACTTCTCGGAGGAAGTCACGACAATGCCCGTGGGATGGTGGGTGATCCGCACCGCGGAATCCGTGGTGTTCACATGCTGACCGCCCGCGCCCGACGACCGGTAGGTATCGATGCGGATATCCGACGGGTTCACTTCGATCTCGATGTTGTCGTCGACCACCGGATAGACCTTTACCGAGGTAAAGGAAGTATGCCGCTTGGCCGCCGAATCGAAGGGCGAGATGCGCACCAGACGGTGCACGCCGGATTCGGATTTGAGCCAGCCATAGGCGTTCTGACCGCTGATCTTGTAGGTTGCGGATTTGATGCCCGCCTCTTCGCCCACGCTTTCGGACTGCAGCTCGACCTTGTAGCCCTTTTTCTCGGCCCAGCGGACGTACATCCGCGCCAGCATCGCGGCCCAGTCGCAGCTTTCGGTGCCGCCCGCGCCCGCGTTGACTTCGAGAAAGGTGTCGTTGCCGTCCGCCTCCCCGTCTAGCAGCGCCTCAAGCTCTTTCTGCGCGGCCTTTTCCGCCAGCGCCTTCAGCGCCGCTTCGGCATCCGCCACGACTTCGGCGTCGTCTTCCATCTCGCCCAGTTCGATCAGTTCGATGTTGTCCGCCAATTCCTGCTTGATGCCTTCGTAGGTCGAAATGGCATCCACCAGCGCCTGCCGGTCGCGCATCAGCTTCTGCGCCGCCTCGGGGTCATTCCACAGGTTCGGGTCCTCGACCCGGGCGTTGAATTCCTCCAGCCGGTGGGGCGCGGTTTCCACGTCCAGCCGCTGGGCCAAAAGGTCCAGTGACTTGCTGATCTGATCCACCGTGTTCTGTGCTTCTGCGCGCATGAAGATGCCTTCGGGAAAGAGGAATGGAACCCGCCGGGCGGGCCGCCCGACTGATAGACCAGCGCCGCGCCCCCGGCAAGCAATGCGGGGGGCGCGCGCCGGAATGGATCAGTAGAGACCGCCGGAGCTGAGCGTGCCGAAGGTTGCCTTCGGCCCCACCGTAGCCTTGCGCCCGGTGGAGGTGGTGACCTGACGGGAAGAGGTGGCCCGTTCGTCCACCAACGGCAGGTCGGCCCCCATTGCAAAGCCGCCGTCGAAGGTGATGCCAAAGACCGGCTCCTCCCCCTGACGGAAACACTCGGCGACCACGTTGGGGCCGGAGGCATCATCGCTCAGCCGTGCGCCGGTGAACCGGTCGATGTTGATGAAGACGCATTGATCGGGCACCTTGAAGGCCCCGCCGCCGTATTTCTGGACCGCCTGGCTCATGAAGCGCTGAAAGACCGGGCCGCACATGCCGCCGCCCGACGCGCCACTGCCGAGCGAGCGCGGCTGGTCGTAGCCGATATAGCAGCCCGCCACGATGTTGTTGGTAAAGCCGACGAACCAGACATCCTTGGCATCATTGGTGGTGCCGGTCTTGCCCGCGGTGGGCACGCCCAGATCGACCGAACGGCGCGCGGTGCCCCGTTCCACCACGCCCTTCATCATCGAGGTGAGCTGATAGGCCGTCACCGGGTCCATCACCCGTTCGCGGTTGGAGATGACGCGCGGGGCCTGACCTTCTGGCAGATCGGTCAGGTTGCAATCGTTGCAGATGCGCTGATCGTGTCGGTAGACGGTACGGCCATAGCGGTCCTGCACCCGGTCGACGAGCGTCGGCTGCACCCGCTCGCCGCCGTTGGCGAACATCGCATAGGCCGATACCATCTGGTACAGCGTGGTTTCCTGGCTGCCCAGAGCGTTGGCGAGCACCGGTGCAAGGTCTTCGTAGACACCGAAGCGTTCGGCATAGCTGCCAACCGTGTCCATGCCCACTTCCTGCGCCAGACGCACCGTCATCAGGTTGCGCGACTGTTCGATGCCGGTCCGCAGCGGCGTCGGGCCGTAATATTTGTTGGAGGCGTTCTTGGGCCGCCAGACACCCTGCGGCGTGTTGATCTCGATCGGGGCGTCCACGACGATCGTCGCCGGGGTATAGCCCGAATCCAGGGCCGAGGCATAGACGAAGGGCTTGAAGCTCGAACCGGGCTGCCGCTTGGCCTGCGTGGCGCGGTTGAAGACCGAGGACTGGTAGGAAAAACCGCCCTGCATGGCGATCACCCGGCCGGTGTCCACGTCCATGGCGACGAAAGCCCCCTGCACTTCGGGCACCTGCCGCAGGGTCCAGCGGATGAATTCCCCGCTGTCGTCCGACGTCATGCGCCGCACCAGAACGACGTCGCCCACATCCACGAGGTCTCCGGCCACCTGCGCGCGCGGGCCGAGCGATGTGCCGCCGGTTTCCTCGTTCACCTTCAGCTTGCGGGCCCATGTCACATCCTCGGCGGGGATCCAGTGGCCGTCGGCGTCCTCTTCCACGCCTTCGATGCCGATGCGCGCATCGCTGGCCCCCACTTCGAGCACCACGGCGGGATACCACTGGTTTTCCAGATCGATGTCGCGGGGCACGCGCAGATCGGCGAGCGCGGCGCGCCAGTTTTCTTCCGATGTCAGCGCTTCGGGCGGCAATGTCTTGCGGGTGCCGCGCCAGACGCCGCGGCCCCGGTCATATTGCTCCAGCTCGCGGCGCAGCGCGTTGGCGGCGATGGGCTGCATTTCGTTGTCGATGGTCGCGCGTACGGTCAGACCGCCGGTGAA
>NZ_LWGH01000887.1:0-2155 GCF_001635395.1 Sulfitobacter sp. HI0129
GAAATCGCGACCGTTATCGACGTGGATGCTGTGCGGTTTGCCCTCTGCCGGCCAAGGAACATCGCACGCCAATTCCGCAAGAAGTTCCTCCTTGAGGGCCACCGCTTGTGTCAGGCAAAGCGCCACTGACAGACGCGAAGGTGCCTCGAGAGAGGTGTAATATCCGGTCACCATCCGCGTTGCGACGTCGATCGCCAGCGTGACCCAAGGCCGCCCAATTGGTTTGCGTTCAAAGCCGTCGACAAGAATGATGTCCGCCGGTGTATGATCAATTTGGACGATCTCCAGTGGCATACTGGCCTTGTTCTCACCTGTGACCGGCGCAAATTTCTGGCGGGCCGCCTTTGCGCCCTCTCGTGCCTTCGCAACTTCGCGGGCATCCATCGCATCCAGACGACGCTGAACCGTTCGCCGTGTCGGCGGTTGCAAGCCCTCCTGCCAGCAAGCGCTGCGGATTTCTGTCACGACGCGCGACAAGCTCGAACGCTCCCGGCGCAAGAAATAGCGGCGAAGGTGCTCCTCGATTACCGCTTCGACTTTGCTGGATATTAACATCGTCCCGGTCGGGCGGCCCCGTTTCCGCGGAGCCAGAGCGCTGGTGCGCCCACCCTCTTCCGCCAACCGTTTTATCCAACGCCAGACCGTCGCCCTGCTGACACCAAGCTCCCAAACGGCGTCATTGATGCCACGTTCCAGGCTGCCAGTCCCATTGAGATATGCCTGAACAAGAGGGCGCAGCACCGCGGCCCTGCGCGCCTCTTCAGCACCAACAGCAACGCAGTCTTCGCCATCATCATTCATCGATATTTGCCGCAAATGTCTGTGAACCCTGTCTCAGGTTTAAGGGCAAAAATATCAGAATTAAAGGCAAAATCTCATATTTAAGGGCAAAGCTCAGCCGTTGATTTCGTTGGATTTCCCATCTCACAATTAAGGGCTACGCGACACCAAGATTTCAAGCGGTCCATTTCCTCTGATGGGAAGGCATCCCACAGTTCAGAGGGTAGCAAGGCATGCGCTTCCACGCTTCCGCGGCCATCAGGGTTTCGGCCCAGGAAGCGACTGAGCTTGTCGAGGTCGTTCATCACCTCGTCAGCCAACTCCTGGGCAATCTCGACCGGTTTGCGCAGACCGGAAATATCCGGGACCGGCTTGCCATCAACGGTTGGGTTGGCAGACCCCTCAAACTCGCTCGAGGCGGCCCTATAAGAAGCCGTGAGTGATTTCCGGGGTTTGGTCACTTTCAGTCCATCAGGAAAACGCCGATCAAACCGCAAACGGAAAAGAGCAACGAACTCGTCACGGCACCGCGTCGCGGGAGTTCTCAGATTTGTTTCCGGATGGCAGATGAACCAACTCAGCAACCAGTCAGCTGTCAGGTTCTCGCCTTTGTCGATCCGAGCTCCGATTGCGTATTTGAGTGAGAACGGAAGTTCCCAGCCCTGCTTCTCAAAAATCGGATCGATCGCGTCGAGGTCGGTTTCGGCAAGCATCGCTATGTCGAGGAACTCACCCAAATAGCGCCTGACGGAGTGGTTGTCAGGGTAAAGTGACTGCAGCCGCCGAACTTCCTGGACGATATCCTTTGCGTCTTCATTGGACTGATCAACGAAGAAGCGACGCTCCAGCCCGTAGAAGTACAGGAACATGTAGCCGGGGTTGTAGGAGGCATCGTTTCGCCCGCTGGCCAACCAGTCGAGGTAGGTCGCCCGGCACTGAGGTGAGATATCCGAGTACCCCGGCCAGTAGGGCATACCTTCTCCAGCTTTGTCGGCTCCAGAGCGCGCGACCGACAGGGACGGATCGATATAGGCTCGGCATTTGTCACGATACCCGTAGGTGTTCAGCAAGGGGGGCGTGCCGACATAGACCATCCCGCCGATGTTGCGGCCGGCCACGCTAGCTGTTTCGCTAGACGGGACCCACCCGCTTTTCGTTGGTCGGGACGATACGCTCGATGCCATTCGCGAGGGCTGATTTCGTTCAGCGGCCGCGGCAAGTGCCGGCGCCGCAGACTTTCCAGCCCGAACGATTTCAGCGTAGTCCTGCTTTGGTGGAGAGTAGGCCTGCACGGCAGCCGGTGCTTGAGACGCATTGGCTTCGCGAGTTCGTTCGCGCTCACGCTCGATACGCTTGTCGTTGGCACTTGGGCGCG
>NZ_LWGH01000888.1:0-1234 GCF_001635395.1 Sulfitobacter sp. HI0129
AGCGCTTGGCACGCCGCTACCGCGAGATGCTGGAACGCACGTCGGACCCGGACCTGCGCGAAGCCATGGCGCTGGGTTATCACAAGCTGTTGGCCTACAAGGATGAATACGAGGTCGCGCGGCTTCTGTTGACCAGCCGGGACAAGGCCCGTGCCGAGTTTGACGGCGATTTCAAGATGTCCTTCAACCTAGCACCGCCGCTTCTGGCCCGCCCCGGGCCGGACGGGCGACCGGCAAAGCGGGAGTTCGGGCCCTGGCTGGAAAAACCCCTGCGGGTCATGGCCAAGCTGAAGTTCCTGCGCGGCACCTTTGCCGATCCCTTCGGCTACACCGCCGAACGGCGAATGGAACGTGATCTGATCGACCAGTATGAAAAGGACATGGACGAGGTTCTGCCGCTCATGGATGAAGGCACCCGCGACGCCATCGTGGCACTGGCGGCCCTGCCGCTGCAGATCAGGGGTTTCGGCCCGGTCAAACAGGCGGCGGAGGCCAAGGCCGCAAAGCGCCGTGAAGAGCTTTTGGCCACCATCCGGGCAGGGGGAACACAAACGTCACGCGCCGCCGAGTAAGCCTTTCGTCGGCGCGTCCCGGCCATCCTGCAAAGCGGCCATGGATCTCGGGCGCGAAGCCCCATATGACAGGGCGTAACCCGCAGCACCCCGTGCTGCGGGCAGGTGAAGGGCGGCATTGCGTCCGCGGATGACGGCAGAGGTCCGATGGCAGTTGGCATTTTCGATTCTGGTCTTGGGGGTCTGACCGTGTGGGAGGCCGTGCACGCGCGGCTGCCGGAAGTGGATTTCATCTACCTCGCGGACAGTGCTCATGCGCCCTATGGCGTGCGCACTGCCGACGACATCTACGATTTGACCTGTGCCGCGGTCCAGCGCCTCTTCGATGCGGGCTGCGATCTGGTCGTGCTGGCCTGCAACACCGCCTCCGCCGCGGCGTTGCGGCGGATGCAGGAAGGCTGGGTGCCTGAGGGCAAGCGCGTTCTGGGTGTTTTCGTTCCGCTGATCGAGGCGATGACCGAACGCCAGTGGGGCGATAATTCCCCGCCGCGCGAGGTCGCATTGAAGCATGTGGCGCTCTTCGCCACCCCCGCCACCGTTGCCTCCCGCGCGTTTCAGCGCGAACTTGCGTTCCGCGCCATCGGGGTGGACGTGGAAGCACAGGCCTGCGGCGGCGTCGTGGACGCCATCGAAGACGGTGATTTCATCCTCGCCGAGGCATT
>NZ_LWGH01000889.1:0-316 GCF_001635395.1 Sulfitobacter sp. HI0129
GGAGGCCAAGGCCGCAAAGCGCCGTGAAGAGCTTTTGGCCACCATCCGGGCAGGGGGAACACAAACGTCACGCGCCGCCGAGTAAGCCTTTCGTCGGCGCGTCCCGGCCATCCTGCAAAGCGGCCATGGATCTCGGGCGCGAAGCCCCATATGACAGGGCGTAACCCGCAGCACCCCGTGCTGCGGGCAGGTGAAGGGCGGCATTGCGTCCGCGGATGACGGCAGAGGTCCGATGGCAGTTGGCATTTTCGATTCTGGTCTTGGGGGTCTGACCGTGTGGGAGGCCGTGCACGCGCGGCTGCCGGAAGTGGATTTC
>NZ_LWGH01000890.1:0-1187 GCF_001635395.1 Sulfitobacter sp. HI0129
ATCTCGATCTTCAAGGCACCGACAACCCCGGGCGAGTTCGAACAGGGGTTCATGGATGTCCTCAAAGTTGCGGCAGAGGGTTATGGCCTTCATGCGAAAAACTTCATCGAACAAATTTCACTTATCGTGCACGGCTCGACAGTTTCAACCAATGCGTTGGTCGAAAGAAAGACAGTCAAGGTTGGACTGATCCTGAATGACGGGCACCGTGACATGCTGGTGTTGCGCGAAGGACCTCGCAAGGGCGCATTTCAATGGAAGCTTGATTACCCAGAACCCTATGTGCCGCAACACCTTACCAAAACGGTTGCCGGGCGCATTGATGCACGTGGCAAGGTCGTGACGCCGCTGGATGAGGAGGCTGTTCGCGAGGCCGCACGATATTTCCGCAACACCCGCGTCGAGGCGCTTGCCGTGGGTTTGCTTTGGTCGGTGGTCAATCCCGAGCACGAGCTGCGGGTTGCGGAAATCCTGGCCGAAGAAATGCCGGATACCCCGGTCACCCTGAGCCACGAGATCAACCCGATGCCGCGGGAATACAAGCGCGTGATCGCGGCTGCAATCGACGCCTCCATACGGCCCATCGTTCGGACCTATATCGAGCGCCTCGAGACAGCTTTGACCCATGGCGGGTTTCAGGGTGAACTGCTGCTCGCGAATTGCGTCGGCGGGATGATGCCCGTGTCGGAAATGCTTCGAAAGCCGATCTACTCGGTCATGTCCGGCCCAACACTCGCACCGATGGCGGCGCTCGCGCTGAGTGACGAAGCGGATATCATCGTGGGCGACATGGGCGGAACAACATTCGACGTATCCGCGCTGCGCGATCATCAGGTGATCATCACACCCGATAGCATGATCCATGATGACAACCTTGGCATTGCCAAGGTGGATGTGCGGTCGGTGGGTGCGGGAGGCGGTTCGATTGCGCGTGTTGACGGTGGCGGACTTTTGCACGTCGGTCCCCACAGTGCCGGTGCCCGGCCGGGCCCGGCCTGCTACGGGAAAGGCGGCGACGAGCCGACCGTTACCGACGCCAATGTCATACTTGGCATCGTCGACCCGGACTATTTCCTTGGTGGCAAGATGCCGCTCGATACCAAGGCGGCGTCAAAGGCAATCGACAAGATTGCGAAAGCTCTGAATATCGGCCTTCAGGAAGCCGCCTGGTCAATATACACCACCGC
>NZ_LWGH01000891.1:0-945 GCF_001635395.1 Sulfitobacter sp. HI0129
TCGCCTGCAACGAAAACACCCGGCACAGCGCGCAGCATCAGCCCCTGATCCACAGCGTCAAAGGAAACACCCCCGGCGGTGGAGATCGCCTCATCCAGCGGGCGCAGACCGTCATGCGCGATGGGAAGCCGTTTGAGCAGTGCCGCAAGAACTTGCGGCTCTTGTGGCAGGGGGCGGGCCATTTCCTGCACAAGCGCCACCACAGCGGGGGAGGGGCGCAGCGCCTTTCGCAGCCTGTTGGAAAGGCTCGCCTTTCGCCCGGCGCGGTCAAGCGCCTCGGCCACGCTTTGCACGGAACGGTCGGGCAGCAGATCAACGGAGAGGTCCGCGCCTTCCCGCAGGGCGCGAGAGACGGTATAGATGCCGCCCCCTTCCAGCCCACGACTGGAAAGCGATGCCTCCCCGCGGGATGAGTGATCCCCGGCATGCCACCGGACCCCCTTCAACGGTTGACCGAAATGATCACGCATATGATCGCTCCAGCAAATTCGCACCCCGGCATTCGCGGGCTCAAATGGCACAAGGGGAACGTCGCGTTGGGCGAGCCATGGCATCCAGCGCCCGTCTGAGCCGAGGCGCGACCAACTGGCACCGCCAAGCGCCAGCACGGTCACCGCCGCCGGCAGGATATGTCGCGTACCACCCGCCCGGAACGCGGGGTTCGGCCCTTCCCATCCGATCCATCGCCAGCCGACGCGGCGCTCCACTGCTAGCGCGTCTAGCCGCCTCAGCCATGCCCGCAACAGGGGCGAAGCCTTCATCGCTTCGGGGAAAACGCGGCCTGTCGAACCTGTGAAAAGTCTCTGCCCCAGTCCTTCGGCCCAATGCTGCACCGCCTCCTGATCGAAGGCATCCAACATCGGGGCGAGGTGCGGCGCGGAGGGGCCGAGCGCCCGGTCAAAGGCATCGCGTTCTTCCGCCATCGTCAGGTTCAGACCGGATTTT
>NZ_LWGH01000892.1:0-914 GCF_001635395.1 Sulfitobacter sp. HI0129
CGTCAGCTACGATCCGGAAGCGGGCTTTCAGTCCGCGCGCCGATTCGGCTATGTCCGCGACAACTTCACCTCGCAGTCGGTCATGGAAACCCTCCCGGGGGAGCTTGCCATCGGCCATGTCCGCTATTCCACCAGCGGCGCGAAGGGGCAGACCGCGATCCGCGACGTGCAGCCCTTTTTCGGTGAATTCGCCATGGGGGGTGCGGCCATCGCCCACAATGGCAATATCACCAATGCCAATGCGTTGCGCCGGGAGCTGATCGAACACGGCAGCATCTTCCAAAGCTCGTCGGACAGCGAATGTATCATCCACCTCATGGCGCGCTCCCTTCAGCGCAATATCCCCGAGCGCATGGAAGACGCCCTGCGCCGGGTGGAAGGGGCGTTTTCGGTCGTGGCCATGACGCGCACCAAGCTGATCGGCGTACGCGATCCCCTCGGCGTCAGGCCGCTGGTGCTGGGGCGGGTCGGCGACGGCTGGGCGCTGTCGTCCGAGACCTGCGCGCTCGACATCATCGGGGCGGAATTCGTGCGCGAAATCGATCCCGGCGAAATGGTGGTGATCACACCCGAAGGCGTCGAATCACATTTCCCCTTCCGGCGCATGGCATCGCGGTTCTGCATCTTCGAACATGTCTATTTCAGCCGCCCCGATTCCATCCTCGGGGGGCGCAGCGTCTATGAAACCCGCGAGGCGATTGGCCGCGAACTGGCCAAGGAAAGCCCGGTGGAGGCGGACCTCGTCTGTCCCGTGCCGGACAGCGGCACGCCGGCGGCCATCGGCTACAGCCTGCAAAGCGGCATCCCCTATGCCATGGGGATCATCCGCAACCAGTACATGGGCCGGACCTTCATCGAACCGACCGAACAGATCCGGAATATGGGCGTGCGGCTGAAGCTGAACGTCAACCGCG
>NZ_LWGH01000893.1:0-615 GCF_001635395.1 Sulfitobacter sp. HI0129
AAACCCCCGTGAGCAGGAAGTTCACTGCGAGGATCAGCACCGCTGCCGCTTCGACCGCGCCCTTGGTGGCCCGGCCCACACCCCGTGCGCCCCGTCCGGCATTCATGCCGTGATAGCAGCCCATCAGGGTCGCCACATAGCCAAAGGCCGCCCCCTTGGCGAGCGAGGAGGCGATATCCGTCGCCTCCAGAAAGCTTACCGTATTGCGCAGATAGGCCGCAGGGTTGAACCCCAGCGTGCCCGTGGCCATGGCATAGCCCCCCATGATGCCCACCGTATCGCCTACCGCCACCAGCACAGGCACCGTCAGCACCCCCGCCAGCACCCGGGGTGCTACCAGAAAGCGGATCGGATCGGCTGAAAGGGTGATCAGTGCGTCGATCTGTTCCGTCACCTTCATCGTGGCGATCTCTGCCGCGATGGCCGCTGTCACACGTGCCGCGACCATGAGGCCCACGAGAACGGGACCGAGTTCGCGCACCATGCCGATGGCCACGATCTGTGGCACCACCGCTTCGGCATTGAACCGTGCGCCGCCTGCATAGATCTGCATGACAAGCGCGCCCCCGGTGAAAAGCGCGGTCAGCCCTACCACCGGCAGCGAAAGCCAACCGA
>NZ_LWGH01000894.1:0-872 GCF_001635395.1 Sulfitobacter sp. HI0129
CACCCCGGCGGCAGCACCGCGGGGCGCCTTCGGCACGCCCATGACCGGCAGGTCGCGAAACTTGTCCATGAAGGCCCGGTCGATCCGGTCCTTACATTGCCACAGGGCACTGCCTGCAACGGCGAAACCCCATTTCTCCGCAAGCGCGGCCTTGCGCCCCAGCGACACCAGCTTGAGGTAGTTCTTCTGTGGTTTGAAACGCCGCAGGCTGCCATCCTCGCGCAGGGCACTGCGCAGATTGTCATGCAGCACCGGCGCTGCGCGAACGGCATATACCCCCGCCTTGGGCCGGGGCGCGAAATCCAGATGCGCGCAATCCCCGACGGCAAAAAGCCGGGAATCGCCCCGGACCTGCAGGCCGGGACCGACAGCGATGAAACCATCTTCCAGCGGCAGATCCGTTCGGGTGAGCCATTCATGCGGATACGCTCCCGCGGCGCCCACGCAGAACGCGGCGGCAATGGAGGAGCCATCCGCCAACACCACGCGGTCCGCCTCGATCCGGCGCACCTCGGCGCGGGTATGCACCACCACCTCCTGCCGGGCGAGTTCCCGGCGCAGCCTGTCGCGCGCCCGCGCACCGACGCCGGAAATTTCCGGCCCAGCCTCGATGACCGCGACCCGCGGTGGCGGTCCCACGCCGCGCAATGCAAAGGACATCGCCATGGCCAGTTCGCATCCCGCCACGCCGCCGCCGATCACCGCGACCTCCGGCGGCGCCTTTTCTTCCGTGACCCGATCCAGAAAACCACGCCAACGCTGGGCATAAGCGCCCAACGGCTTGGCGCCGACCGCATGTTCGGCGAACCCCGGAATCTGCATCCGGGCGGTGATCCCGATATCGAGCGATGCCACGTCATAGGCCACGGGGC
>NZ_LWGH01000895.1:0-519 GCF_001635395.1 Sulfitobacter sp. HI0129
CCGGGTCAGCCGGTCGATGATCATTTCCGCTACCGCTTCCGCACTGGTGGACAGCATTGTTCCTGCCCCAGTGCGGCGGCGCCCGAAAAGGATCAGCGCCTTGCGTGCCGCACCTGCGTCCCATGCAAGCACCCGGCCGGCCACATGGCTCGCATCCGATGGGGTGACGCCTGCGACCTGAACCAGCCCCCGTTCCACCAGCCGCTTCAGCGCGCCGGTTTCGATCCGGGCGCGCAGGACGGACGCGAGGGGATGCACCCCTTCGCCGATCCGTTCCAGCAGGTCGGCATCGCGGGGGGCCAACCCTTCGCTGGACTGTCCGGCCACCGCGCGGACGAACCTGCCGTCATGCTCGCTGGGCACCGTGGCCCGCAACTGCGCATCCAGCGTTTCATGGACAAGCTCTGGCGCCTCGACCGCCAGCAAAGACACCGGGAGCAACCGGCGCGGCCCAAGCGTGACCCCGCCCTGCAGACCTTCGGAGATGAAATGAACCTCACTGTCACCGCCAAGCCCGCT
>NZ_LWGH01000896.1:0-836 GCF_001635395.1 Sulfitobacter sp. HI0129
GGCGCTGGAGCGTGCCGTGGCGTCGGTGGGCGATCTGGCTCAGTTGCTTCTCGAGGGACAGTTCAGCGACATATTCAAGCTCGAGCGGCTGAAGGACGAGATCGAGACCGCCATCCTGAACCTGCTGCCGGTCAAGGTCGGGGTGGTCTTTCCCTGGTCCACGCCCATCGGCGATTTTCCTCCGGGCAGGCCGATCTTCGAGATCGCGACCCCGAAGACCGAGAACCGTGACGGCAGGAAGATCCTCGAATTTGACGATTACTGGACGATCGACGACGGCAAGGGCGGCGAGGAGAATGTCCGGGCGATATTCTACGAGAACCCCGAGGATCCGCTCGAAGCAACCTTCGCGTCGCGGAAGGGCGATCTGGTAATCGATTCAGGCGCCACCTACCATCTGATCACCGGAGAGCGGGAGTTCTGGGCCGATGCCTGGCTGCACCCGTTCACCATCAACATCCTGCCGGGCTTCGACGTCGTGAAGCTGCATTTCCGGGCCGCGAAGTTCACCGCCGGAAAGGGCAGGAGCACGCGTGTCTCGGTGCTGCCCGAAGATTTCGAACTGGGCAAGCAGGTCCAGTTCATCTCGGCGCTCACCTCGTACCTGTCGGGCGGCGGCAAGCAGGGTCCCTATTACGAGATCGACATATTGCCGCCGCAGATAGAGGTGGGGGTGCGGTACAACCTGCCCACGATCCCGCTGGGACCGATCATCTTTTCGCAGGTGTCGATCAAGGTGGCCGCGATCCTGCCTCTGGCGGAGGGGGAGTTCCTGCTCAAGGCCGCGATCGGGCGCCGCGACCGCCCGTTTCTGATCTCGATCCCGCCCTATGGCG
>NZ_LWGH01000897.1:0-7606 GCF_001635395.1 Sulfitobacter sp. HI0129
CCCACACCCCTGCCCCCCGCCTGCGCGCTCACATAGGTGCCGATGATCCCCCAGCCTTCCGGCAGGTCATAGGGGTTCCCCGGCGTGGCGCGTTTGAGGGACTGGAACCCCAGCAAGGTTCCGTCGTGGGTCATCGCGACGGAACATTCCACCCGATCCGGGTGGTCGATATAGTTCGATAGGACATGCGCGGGCGACCGGGGCCGGTCACTGCCCCATGTGTCCAATATGGCTGCCAGAACCGTGCTCATGGCCACGGCATCTTCCGGAACGGCTGGTCTGATGATCACGGCTATGGGCGTCCTCCCAAGCGTAGATTGGTCAAAGAATTGGCTAGGTAAGAATCCCGTTTACCTCAACCACCTGCATCAGACTGAAATCTTTTGCTTTGTGCCGCCCGGTCGCATAGGATTCCCGCCAGAGGGGCGCAAAGCCCCCGGCAGAACGAGCGGTGACATGAAAGATCAAGCGGACCTGTCCGATCAGGCCAAACGCACCCGTGTATCCGAGATCAGGTGGATGGCCCTGGCGGAGATCCTTACCGGAACAACCGGCCTTGATGCGCGCGCCTACCGCGCAGAGATCGAAACCCTCAAACGCCGCCCCCTTTCGACGGAATGGATCGAAGCCAACGTGATGCTTTCGTTCATCGCGCAGGTCCGGCCCAGCCGCACGACAGGCTATCTTGCACGGCTGCGCAGCCGCGCGGAACAGGAGGGCCGGGCAGCGGAGTTTGCCGAATTCGACCGCCGGTTGCGCGCCTATATCGCCCCCAAGGTCCTGACGAATCACGCTTTTCGCGATGGCAACTTCTCCACCGAGGATCACGGCGCCATCTGGGCCGGGGTCACCGCCCATATGGTGACGCTGGGCACCTTGGGCTATGAGGCGTTCCTGAATTCCGGCACCCTGCTGGGCGTCGTGCGCGACGGCAAGCTCATCGATCATGATGACGACGTCGACCTCGCCGTGTTGCTCCGCGCTGCGGATGCCGAAGCTGCCGCGCGGGAATGGACCGAGTTGAAAGGGAAGCTGCGCGAGGCAGGCGCGCTCGATCCCGAACAGATCGACAAACCCCAGATCTGCAAGCTGAAGCGCATCGGCGGGGTCGAAGTCGATCTTTTCCCGGCGTGGCAACAGGCAGGCCGGTTCTACGTCTATCCGCACACCCATGGTGACCTTGACGCAGCGGATGTCCTGCCCCTGCGCCCCGCGCCGCACGGGCCTTTCACCCTGCCGGCCCAGCCGGAAAAGATGCTTTCAGTGAATTACGGCGCCGGATGGCGCGAACCGGATCCGCTTTTCAAGTTTCCATGGGCCGAGGCCGATGCGAAATTTGCCCCCTTCCTCGAAAGGCTTTCATGATGCAGCCCTCCCGAAAACCGCGCGTCGTGCTGACCTATGGCACGTTCGACCTGTTCCACCACGGCCACGTCAACCTGCTGCGGCGGCTGGCGGACCTGGGCACTGAACTGATCGTTGGATGCTCCACCGATGCCTTCAACCAGATCAAGGGCAAACAATGCGTGATGTCCTACGAACAGCGCCGCACCATCCTTGAAAGTTGCCGCTACGTGGACCGGGTAATTCCGGAGGACACCTGGGAACAGAAGCGCTGCGACATCGTCAACTACAACGTTTCCACCTTCGCCATGGGTGATGACTGGACTGGTAAATTCGACGATTTGCAGGACATCGCACAGGTTCTCTATCTGCCGCGCACCCCGGAGGTTTCGACGACGGAGCTGCGCGCCCAGATCGGCGATCGGGAGCGGCGGGCCATGGGGCGCTGACTCCCCCGGCCCGGTCGTTCGAACCGACAACTCCTGATTGAAGTTTCCCGGCGGTTGGGATAGGTCTGACGCAGAACAGCGTCATTTCACGCGCCTTTCAACGTTCGGAATAGTTAATGACTCGCAACAGGTCGATTTTTCCATGAGTCGTGCCGAATTCGTCGCGCTGATCGCGATGATGTTCGCCACGATCGCCTTTTCCATCGACGCCATGCTGCCCGCCCTGCCCCAGATCGGTGCGGAGCTGTCACCCGAAGCGCCCTATCGAACCGGGCTGATCCTGACTTCATTCGCGCTCGGCCTTGGGGTCGGGACCTTTTTCACCGGCCCGCTGTCGGACGCCTACGGGCGGCGCAGCGTGGTCTTCGGAGGATCGGCGCTTTATATCGTGGCGGCGGGCGTGGCGTGGCAATCCCAGTCGCTGGAGATGATGCTGGCCGCCCGCGCCGTGCAGGGATTGGGGGCCGCAGGGCCACGCGTGGTAGCGCTCGCCATCACGCGCGATCTTTTCGCGGGGCGCGAAATGGCGCGGATCATGTCCATTGCCATGATGATCTTCGCGCTGGTCCCGGCCATCGCCCCCACCTTGGGCGCGGGCATCATTGCCGTCGGCGACTGGCACGGCATCTTCATTGCCTTCATGGTCTTTTCGCTGATCACCGTGATCTGGATGGGCTTGCGCCTGCCCGAAACCCTGCCCCCCGCAGAAAGACGCCCCCTGCAGTCCGGATTGATCTGGGCAGCCGTGCGCGAGATGGCGAGCCATTCGACGGTGCGGATGTCCATCGCCGTGCAGACCCTCGCCCTCGGGATGCTCTTCGTGACCTTGATGCTGGTGCAGCCGATCTATGAAGAGATTTTCGATCGGGGCGCGAGCTTTCCTTACTGGTTCGGTGCCGTGGCCATCGTGGCTGGCAGTGCGAGCCTGCTCAACGCGCTGCTGGTGGTGCGTTACGGGATGCGGCGGCTCGTGACGATCACGCTGGCTATGCAGATCGCCCTCTCCGGCGGAATGCTGGCGCTGGGGACAGGCCAATGGGCCGATCCCTACAGTTTTTACGCCTTCGTTCTCTGGCAGACCTGCCTGTTCTTTCAGGCCGGGCTGACGCTGGGCAACTTGACCGCGCTGGCGATGGAACCGATGGGCCATATCGCGGGCACCGCGGCCTCTGTCATCGGGGCGGTATCCACCGTGGGGGCGTCGCTCATCGCGTCGCCGGTAGGGGTGCTTTTCGACGGTACGATCACGCCGCTGGTGGGCGGCGTGCTGGCCATGGCGGTGCTGGGGTTCGTGCTGATGCTCATGATGGGCCGCGTCGAACGGCCAGAAGCCGCCCCCGCCGGTTAGCGCCTAGGCGTTGCAGACCACCGTGACATCGATATCGGTATAGATCACACCGCTTATCCGGCGCGTGATCTCGCCACTGCGGCCCGTTTCGACATAGCCGCGCGGACAGATAGCATTGGCCCGGCGCGCGATATCGGTATTGGGGGTGGGCGGTATGCCTATTGCACTGGCCCGGGTAACGGTGAACTGCGCGATGATGCGGCCATCGTCGGTCTTGCCCAGCACGCGCGCCTCTTCGGAAAAGATCAT
Organism: Sulfitobacter sp. HI0129; assembly: GCF_001635395.1. Lineage (NCBI taxonomy): Bacteria > Pseudomonadati > Pseudomonadota > Alphaproteobacteria > Rhodobacterales > Roseobacteraceae > Sulfitobacter > Sulfitobacter sp. HI0129. Next base: position 3,391 of record NZ_LWGH01000897.1, read on the forward strand.
GGCGGCGCAGCCCGGCAGGGCCAGCAGCAGTGCGAATATGAGATGTTTCATGTAACGGCTCCCTCGGTACTCTAGTTGGATGCCTTAGCCTTCGCCTTCTTTTCCTTGGCGATGACATGTTCGGCCAGATCGCGGGCCACGGCGAAGGCGCCCTTGATCTTGTCGCTGTCCTTCTTCCAGTCGCGCCGCACGACGATCTTGTTGTCCTTCACCTTGGCCAGCCCGCGCTGATCTTGAATGAAGGCCACCAGACCCTCGGGCGAGGCGAACTTGTCATTGTGGAACTGGATCGTAGCACCCTTCGGGCCGCCATCCAGCTTTGCGATGCCCGCACGTTTACACATCGCCTTGATGCGCACCACCAGCAGCAGGGTGTTCACCTCCTTCGGCAGCGGCCCGAACCTGTCGATCAACTCGGCAGCAAAGCCTTCAAGCTCCACCTTGGTGGTGAGCGAAGAGAGCCGCCGGTAAAGCCCCAGCCGCACGTCGAGGTCGGGCACATAGTCTTCGGGGATCAGGACAGGCACGCCAAGGTTGATCTGCGGTGCCCATTGATCGTCGGCCTCGCTCAGCCCTTCCAGCTCGCCCGCCTTGATCTTGGCAATCGCCTCTTCCAGCATGGACTGGTACAACTCGAAGCCCACATCGCGCATCTGGCCCGATTGCTCTTCGCCCAAGAGGTTCCCGGCGCCGCGAATGTCCAGATCCTGCGAGGCCAGCGTAAAGCCCGCCCCCAGCGTATCGAGGCTCCCCAGCACCCGCAGCCGCTTTTCCGCCGCCGGCGTCAGCTTGGCCCGGGGCTTCGTGGTGAGATAGGCATAGGCCCGCGTCTTGGACCGTCCGACGCGGCCCCGTATCTGGTAAAGCTGCGCCAGCCCGAACATGTCGGCGCGGTGTACGATCATCGTGTTCGCCGTGGGGATATCGAGGCCCGATTCAACGATCGTCGTGGCCAGCAGAATGTCATATTTGCCGTCGTAGAAGGCGTTCATCCGGTCGTCGAGCTCCCCCGCCGCCATCTGGCCGTTGGCGACGATATAGGTCAGTTCCGGCAATTGCTCCTTCAGAAAGGTCTCGATCTCCGGGAGGTCGCTGATGCGCGGCACAACGTAGAAGCTCTGCCCGCCCCGGTAATGCTCGCGCAGCAGCGCCTCCCGGATCGTGACCGCATCGAATTCGGACACGTAGGTCCGGATCGACAACCGGTCCACCGGCGGTGTGCCGATGATCGACAGGTCGCGTACCCCGGTGAGGCTCAGTTGCAGCGTGCGCGGAATTGGCGTCGCCGTCAGGGTCAGCACGTGGATGTCGCTGCGCAGCGCCTTCAGCCGTTCCTTGTGGGTGACGCCGAAATGCTGTTCCTCGTCGATCACCAGCAGGCCGAGGTTGTTGAAGCGGATGCCCTTGGCCAGCAGCGCATGGGTGCCGATGACGATATCGACGGTTCCGCGCGCCATGCCGTCGCGGGTCTTCGCGGCTTCCTTGGCGGAAACGAACCGGCTAAGCTGGCGCACCTCCAGCGGGAAGCCGCGGAAGCGTTCTGCAAAGCTCTTGTAATGCTGGCGCGCCAGCAGCGTGGTGGGGGCGATCACCGCCACCTGCACGCCCGACATGGCGGCCACGAAGGCCGCGCGCATCGCCACCTCTGTCTTGCCGAAACCCACGTCGCCGCAGATGAGCCTGTCCATCGGGTTGCCGGAGGTCAGATCATCGACGACATCCTCGATGGCGCGCAGCTGATCGTCGGTTTCAGTATAGGGGAAACGCGCGGCAAAGGCGTCCCACATGCCGGGGGGCGGTTCCAGAACCGGGGCCTTGCGCAGCGCGCGTTCCGCCGCGATGCGAATGAGCTTGTCCGCCATCTCGCGGATGCGCTGTTTCAGCTTGGCCTTCTTCGACTGCCACGCGCCCCCGCCCAGCTTGTCCAGCAGCCCTTCCTCGTGGCCGTATTTGGACAGCAGTTCGATATTCTCCACCGGCAGATAGAGCTTCGAGCTTTCGGCATATTCCAGCAGCAGGCATTCATGGGCCGCTCCGGCGGCGGTAATGACCTCCATCCCCAGATAGCGCCCGATGCCGTGATCCACATGGACCACCAGATCACCGGGGCTGAGCGATTGCGCTTCGGTCAGGAAGTTTTCCGCCCGGCGCTTGCGGCGCGGCGAGCGGATCAATCGGTCGCCCAGCACGTCCTGTTCGGAAATCACCGTCAGGCCCGGCGCCTCGAACCCGTGTTCCAGCGCCCAGACCGCAAGGTGCAGCCCCCGTTTGCCGATCCGCGTGGCGTTGGTGATGGGGATCGCCTCCGCGATGCCCTCGTCTTCGATCAGGCCTGTCAGCCGCTCCCGCGCGCCTTCGGAATAGCTGGCGATGACCACGGGACCGACTTCGAGTTTTGCCTTAACATGCGACGCCAAGGCACCGAAAAGGCTGATGCTTTCCTGCTGTCGCTCCGGCGCGAAATCGCGCCCGATGCGCGCGCCCGCGTCCAGCACGCCGGGGCCGGTGGGTTGGGGCAGCGGGTTGAACTGGATGCGGCGGCGGCCCTCCATCGCGGTTTCCCACGCGGCATCGTCAAGGTAGAGCCCTTCTGGCGGGACGGGCTTGTAGACGCTGTCCATCTTGCTGCGGTTGGCCATGGCCAGCTTGCGGGTCTCATACTGATCCGCGATCGTGTCCCAGCGGGCTAGCCGCTGGGGCGTCAACTGGTCGTCGAGCGTGACAGTGGCCTCCGGCACGTAATCGAAGAGCGTCTCCAGATCGTCGTGGAAGAAGGCCAGCCAATGTTCCGCGCCCTGATGCTTGCGCCCGGCGCTGATCGCCTCATAGAGCGGATCGTCGGTTCCGGCGGCACCGAACTCGATACGATAGTTCTGACGGAAACGGGTGATCGCCGCCTCGTCCAGAATGACTTCGCTGACCGGGGCCAGTTCGACCTGATCGAGCTTTTCGGTAGTGCGCTGGGTGGCCGGATCGAAACGCCGCGCGCCGTCCAGCACGTCGCCGAAGAAATCGAGCCGCACCGGCCCCAGATCGCCCGGCGGGTAAATGTCGATGATACCGCCCCGGATCGCGTAATCGCCCGGCTCCATCACCGTAGGGCTCTGGGTAAAGCCCATCCGGACGAGGAACTGGCGCAGGCCCGCCTCGTCCACCCTGTCGCCCACCCGGGCGGAAAAGGCGGCATCACGCAGCACGTCGCGCCCCGGCACCCGCTGGGTCGCGGCATTGAGCGTCGTGAGCAGCACGAACTTTTCGGGCATCCCATGGACCAGTGCCGCGAGCGTTGCCATCCGCTGCGCGGAAATATCGGCATTGGGCGAGACCCGGTCATAGGGCAGGCAATCCCAGCCGGGAAAGACCACAACCGGCATCGAGGGGGCAAAGAACCGCAGGGCGGCCTGCATCGCCGCCATGCGCTTGTCGTCCCGGGCCACATGCAAAACCGGCGCGTCGGCGCGCGCCATCTCGTCGAGGATCGCTTTCGCGTCATAGCCCTCGGGCGTGCCGGAGAGGATCAGTTTGTCTTTGCGTGCCATGCGGCCTCAGTTGGGGTATGGGCGTCCGGTGTCAACCGCCGAGAGGTCCGATAACCAGGTTCTGATACATCCCCCAGAGCGCGGTGACAAAGATCGAGACCATGCCGATGATCTGTGTGTAGATCCGGTGACGCATGAGCCGCCGGAACAGCCGCTCGCCCGTCGCCTCCTCAACATGGATGAGCCGGGCGGTGGAAATGCTGAGCAACCCGACGAGCGACAGCGGCAGCGCCAGCAAAAAGACCGCCTGCGCGAATTCCATCCAGTAGACGAAACCCAGAAGCGCCAGCATCGTCAGGGCGAAACAGCCAAATCCCAGCAGCCACAGCCCCGAAACCCGCCCGATATAAAGCAGCCGGTTCACGTAGATGCGCACCAGATCCTCCAGATCTTCCTGCGCGGCACCGCCCTGGCGCTTGGCCCGCAGCACCATATCATAGGGCACGCCCATGATCCAATGGCTGCTGGTGGACCAGATGACCGCGAGCACGATCCAGTACCACAGGTTGGAGAACGACCGCATGTCGATCAGTTCGAATAGCGTCTGATACCAGTCCAAGTCTCACCCGGCTTTTTCGTTTGGCTGCGATGTCATACCCGCCACATCCGGCAATTCCTACCCTTGAGCGATGCAAAAATACGTGGCAAGCCCGAGGGGCCGGAACCTGAGGTATTTT
>NZ_LWGH01000898.1:0-728 GCF_001635395.1 Sulfitobacter sp. HI0129
ACGGATCGTCATAACCCTTCGCGGCGGGGCCGATGCGCAGATGCTGCATCACGCCGCGCAGGTTCGGCGGCAGATCGATCTGCTCCGCCGCACCGTCCAGCAGGACGAACCAAGCGCCCGGCGGGCGAACAAGGGGCACCACGCCATCCGTGCCGGCCTGCCCCCGCAGCCGCAGTGAAAGCTGATAGGTTTGCGGCGCAATGAGCCGCGCCTCGGCAAATTGAAAAACCTCCCACCCGCCGGGGCTGCCATCCCCGATCGCCGCAAGATTGGCGCCGCCCAGCAGGTCATCCGGCGAAACCGACTGTAGCGCTCCGCCCAGCAGTTCGACCTCCAGCACGGGCCCCCGGTCAAAGACGCCCGAGCGTGCCCGCCAAAACGGCGTGCGCGTCAAGCCGATGGTGGCGGGCCGGTCCAGCAGGGTATCGGGGCGATACCCCTCGTCGCGCGACGACCGGTAGACAGATACCCGCTCGGGCCAAGGCCGCGAAAAGGCCGCGACCCGCGGTGCATGAGGCACCTCATCCCCCCGCAGCAACGGCAGGTCCAGAAGCAGCGCGGTAACCGGCGCCGGCGCCGCGAAACTGCGCATGGTGGCAGGCAACTCCTCCGCCGGGCCCGTGCGATAAACCTCGAGTTCGATACGCAACGCATTGACGATCTGCGCATCGCCTTGATCCACACGGTCGATCCGGTATCGCTGCGCTCCGCTCCCGTCAGGCCCCGGC
>NZ_LWGH01000899.1:0-608 GCF_001635395.1 Sulfitobacter sp. HI0129
CATGCGCCGCCGGTTGTACTGGAGCAGGTCGCGCCGTGTCTTTCAGGCGCAATTGGCCGCCGCCTCGCGGCTGGGGATGGGCGAATATACCGGCATCCTGTGCGACCCCGCGCGCGAACGCTGGGCCATGGCGGCGCTGGGTCTGGCGCTGGGGCAAATGGACTGGTCCCATTTCGAGATCAAATACGAACCCACCGGACGCCGCCTGCGGATGCTGGCGGCAGCACTTCCCAAAGCGGGCTTCAACGTCACATGGCCCCCGCACCGGATCAACGGCGGCAAGACCGACCAGCTTGTGGTGCCGCAGATCGAATTGCCCGACACGATGGAGGCCTATTACGCGTCACTGAGCGCGAACCGCCGCCAAAAGCTGACCCGCGCACGCCGCCAGATGGAGGCGGACCCTTCGATCCAATCGCGACTGCCCACGCCCGAAACCTTCCACGCGATGCGCGACGACGTGCTGGCGCTGTGGCGTAAGCGCTGGGAGGGCGATCTTTCATCTGCCCGTATCGAATATCTTACCGCGCAATACGCCCTCTTCCTCGACCGGGTGTGGAATATCGGCGCGCTTTACATGCCGACGCTCTGGCAGGGGGAAGAGATGA
>NZ_LWGH01000900.1:0-529 GCF_001635395.1 Sulfitobacter sp. HI0129
GCGGTGACCAGCGTCGACAGGCCATGGCCCGCCCGCAGGGGCAATACCAACGTCAGAGGACCGGGCCAGAAGGCGGCGGCGAGCACCTCGGCCCTGTCGGACCAGTGCACCAGCTTGCGGGCCGCGTCGGCATCTGCCAGATGAACGATCAGCGGGTTGAAGCTGGGCCGCCCCTTGGCCGCATAGATCTCCGCCACCGCCTGACCGTCGCGGGCGTCGGCGCCGAGCCCGTAAACCGTCTCTGTCGGGAAAGCGACAAGCGCACCGCGTCCCAGCAGCGCCGCCGCCCGGGCAAGGCCTTCGGCGTCCGCCGCCAGTCTTTCAGTGCTGCCGCTCATTGCATTTTCCGTGACGCCGCGTTCGGGTTGCGGGTGTCGGCGGGCCACTTCATGCTGACCGCAACACCCAACAGTGCCTGGCCCCATATCAGGGCCGCGCGGTCCTTGCCAAGGCACCCCCGCCTCTCAGGAGTTCTTTCCATGCCGTACAGCGCCGCCGTCGATGATTACAAGTTTCTGTTCGACCACGT
>NZ_LWGH01000901.1:0-1171 GCF_001635395.1 Sulfitobacter sp. HI0129
AGCCATGGCGGCTCGATATTCCCGACGCCTTTGAATTCGACCAGCTGCCGGAGGACTTCGATCATTTCGAACCGGTGCTGGAGGCCGCCGTTGCCCGGATGCCGATGCTGGCCGATGCGGGCATACATACCTTCTTCAACGGGCCTGAAAGCTTCACCCCGGACGATGCCTATCACCTTGGCCTCGCACCCGAGATGGACAACGTATGGGTGGCCGCCGGCTTCAACTCCATCGGTATCCAGTCGGCGGGCGGGGCCGGGATGGCGCTGGCGCAATGGATGGAGGACGGTCAGAAGCCCTTTGACCTCGGCGATGTGGACATCACGCGGATGCAGCCTTTTCAGGGCAACCGCCGCTACCTGCGCGAACGGTCGACCGAAACGCTAGGGCTGCTCTATGCCGATCACTTCCCCTATCGCCAGAAGGCCACCGCCCGGGGGGTACGGCGCACACCGTTTCACCGCCAACTGCTGGAAAACGGGGCCGTCATGGGCGAGTTGGCCGGGTGGGAGCGTGCCAACTGGTTTGCCCGTCCGGGTCAGGAGCCCGAATATTCCTATTCGTGGAAACGGCAGAACTTCTTCGACAACGTCGCGGAAGAGGTGAGGGCGGTCCGCACCAACCTTGGCATGTACGACATGTCCTCCTTCGGTAAGATCAGGGTCGAGGGGCGGGATGCGACCGCCTTCATGAACCATGTGGGGGGTGGCCAGTACGATGTCCCGGTGGGCAAGATCGTCTATACCCAGTTCCTCAACCCAACTGGCGGCATCGAAGCGGATGTGACCGTGACCCGGCTGAGCGAAACGGCCTATCTTGTGGTGACGCCGGCAGCCACCCGGCTGGCGGACGAGACATGGATGCGACGGCACATTGGCGAATTCAACGTGGTGATCACCGATGTCACCGCAGGCGAAGGCGTGCTCGCCGTGATGGGCCCGAAGGCACGCGACCTGCTGCAGGCGGTCAGCCCGAACGACTTTTCGAACGCGTCCAACCCCTTTGGCACGGCGCAGGATATCGAGCTGGGGCTGGGGCTCGCTCGGGTCCACCGGGTGACATACGTCGGAGAACTGGGCTGGGAGGTTTATGTGAGCGCCGACATGGCCGCCCATGCGTTCGAGACCTTGCATGCGGCCGGGCAGGAATTCGGGCTGAAGCTTTGCGGGAT
>NZ_LWGH01000902.1:0-754 GCF_001635395.1 Sulfitobacter sp. HI0129
GACATATTGCCGCCGCAGATAGAGGTGGGGGTGCGGTACAACCTGCCCACGATCCCGCTGGGACCGATCATCTTTTCGCAGGTGTCGATCAAGGTGGCCGCGATCCTGCCTCTGGCGGAGGGGGAGTTCCTGCTCAAGGCCGCGATCGGGCGCCGCGACCGCCCGTTTCTGATCTCGATCCCGCCCTATGGCGGTGGCGGGCATATCGGGATGACCGCGAATTCCCGGATCATCGGATTTGAGGCGTCGATGGAGTACGGCGCCGTCGTGCCGCTGGACCTGGCCCTGATCAAGGGGCACGGGCAGGTGACGGCAGGCATCTACATCTCGAAGACGATCGACGGGTTCACCGTGTTCTCGGGCTATCTGCGCGCCATCGGCGAGGGCTCAATCGGAATCTTCGGCATCGCGGTCCATATCGAGCTGTCTCTCACGCATGTGAACGGCAGGATGATAGGACGGGTCTATGTGTCCTTCACCTTCAGTGTGGGTTTCGTCAACCTCACCTTCTCGTTCGAGATCGAGCGGCAGATCAACAGCTCCCGCGAGAAGAACGCAATGCGTTTCGCGGCTTACAAGTCCGCTCCGCAACCGGTGGGTGCGGGGCGCAGTCCGATCCTGGCGCATGCGCCGCCGCGCATGACGCGCTGGACCGATTACAATGCCGCCTATCCGTCCGGCCTGAACCTGCCCAGGACCGTCGCGGACGTCCGAGGAGATCAGAATTGACAACCAAGGACGCGCGCGCACTCGG
>NZ_LWGH01000903.1:0-472 GCF_001635395.1 Sulfitobacter sp. HI0129
GGACAAGTGGCTGCGATCAGGTGTTGCCCTATGACCGCGCGGAGGAGATCGAGCGGCGGCCTTCGGTCTTCATCGACATGGCGGGCAATGGCCGGGTCAAGCAAGCAGTGCACGCAAGGCTGGGCGATGCGTTGAAACATTCCGCCGCCGTGGGCCTCAGCCATTGGGACAAGTTCGAGGCGGGCCAGACGCTCGAAGGGGTGAAGCCGCAGTTCTTCTTCGCTCCGGCGCAGATCGCCAAGCGCCGCGAGGAATGGGGGCCGGGGATAATGGAAAAGCGCGTCAGCCAGGCATGGAAACGACTGGCGGAGAATGCCGCCGACTGGATCGACCTGCGCAGCCATCACGGGCTTTCAGAAGCGGCAGAGGTCTACGATTCGCTTGCGCAGGGGCGCGCAAACCCCCGCGACGGCCATATCATCCGCCTTTGACGGGCAAATGGGCCGCAGCCGTCAGGCCGAACAGCTCGCCC
>NZ_LWGH01000904.1:0-581 GCF_001635395.1 Sulfitobacter sp. HI0129
CCGACAACGGTTCCGGCCTCGCGGGGCAGACGCTCGAAGATCAGAAGGGCGGGGAAGACGCCGTCGCGGCCATCACCCTTGGTGATGTGACCGAGGAAAACATAACGATCTACGCCGACCGGTCGTGGACGCTCTATGATACCGTGACCGGAGAGACCTTCGACGTGGTGCGTTTCCGCGTCAAGGACGGGACGCATACGGGCGATTATACGCTGTCGGAACGCGAACTCGTCGCCGGGCGCACCTACGAGACGCGGGCATATTCGGATAACCCGGATGCGGAATCAGGCGATCCCGTCTTTACCTATGACGATTACATCCCCGAAACCGATTTCGTCGTCGACGGCACGGACGGAAACGATGTGATCGACGCGAACTACACCGGGGATATCCATGGCGACCGGGTGGATTTCGGCGATGGCACCGGCACGCGCGATCTGGAAGCGGCCTCTGTCAAATGGTCCAGCTTCGGAGACGAGGTGAACCTGAAGCCCGGAAGCAGCCAGGACACCGGCAATGTCACCGTTTCCACGACCTATACGGACGCCGATCTGGACGAGGAATTCTCGACCGAGACGAGC
>NZ_LWGH01000905.1:0-678 GCF_001635395.1 Sulfitobacter sp. HI0129
GAGTTCGTCTTCGTCTGCTTCAGCTTGCCGATCAGGAACTCGATCGCATCCGTGGTGCCCATCGGGTTCAGGATACGCCGCAGGACAAAGGTTTTCTGCAGGTCCGTCTTCTCCACCAGCAGATCCTCTTTCCGGGTGCCGGACTTGAGGATGTCGATGGCCGGGAAGACCCGCTTGTCCGCGATCTTGCGGTCCAGCACGATCTCTGAGTTGCCGGTGCCCTTGAATTCTTCGAAGATCACTTCGTCCATCCGGCTGCCGGTATCGATCAGCGCGGTCGCGATGATGGTCAGCGATCCGCCCTCTTCGATGTTCCGGGCAGCGCCGAAGAATCGCTTCGGCCGCTGGAGCGCATTCGCGTCTACACCGCCGGTCAGAACCTTGCCGGAGGACGGAACCACCGTGTTGAAGGCGCGGCCCAGACGGGTGATCGAATCCAGCAGGATGACGACGTCGCGCTTGTGTTCGACGAGGCGCTTCGCCTTCTCGATCACCATGTCGGAAACGGCGACGTGGCGGGTCGCGGGTTCATCGAAGGTCGAAGAGACGACCTCCCCCTTCACACTGCGCTGCATGTCGGTGACTTCTTCGGGGCGTTCGTCGATCAGCAGAACGATCAGGTAACACTCCGGGTGGTTCTGCTCGATGGAATTGGCGATGTTCTGAAGCAGCACGGTC
>NZ_LWGH01000906.1:0-624 GCF_001635395.1 Sulfitobacter sp. HI0129
GTTTTTTCTCGCTGCAAAACTTCGGCAATATCCTGATCCAGTCGAGCTTTCTGATCGTCCTGGCTGTTGCCCAGATGTTTGCGTTGATCGTTCGCGGGTTCGATCTGTCCATGGGTCAGGTGATTTCGATGATCAGTGTGGCCAGCGCGTTGACCATGGCACATCTGGTCAGCGTGATGCCCGATGCTCCGGTGATGGCGGTTATGATCGGGCTCTTCTTTGGGCTGTCCATCGGGCTCGTCGCCGGCCTGATCAATGGCTTCAATATCGCGATCCTGGGCGTTCACCCGTTTGTGGCCACTCTGGGGATGCTGGGGATAAGCCAAGGCATCGCGTCGACGATTTCCGGCGGATTTCCGGTGTTTGGAGTGCCGGATGTTCTTGCCAAGACGTTTCTTCATAGCGATTTTCTTGGAGTCCCTATTCCGATCGCAATGACCATTCTTGTATGTGCAGTTGCCGCCATTGTTCTGAACCGATCCGTGTTTGGCCGGATGCTCTATCTGGTGGGATCAAATCCTCGGGCGGCTGACGCGGCTGGCATTCCCACAAAACGCGTGCTTGTCGGCGCTTTCGTGTCCTGTTCGTTGGTAACGGCGATTGCGGCGTTGATGCTCACCGCGC
>NZ_LWGH01000907.1:0-598 GCF_001635395.1 Sulfitobacter sp. HI0129
TCTATCTTTTCGAAGCGGGGGCCAGCAAGGGCGCGATGGTGGCGCGGGAAACCGGCGTCACCCCTGCCACGCGCATGATGCGGGACAATCATTACGGATGGTTTGAAAAAGTCGACAAAGGCATATATGGCCTTACCCCGACGGGGGCCGAAGCGGTCCAGACCGCGGGTCGCCTGCTAGGCAGCGACTAGACCGGCAATACCATCGCAATTTCTCTTATTTGCCGTGTTGACAGGTTCAGCGCCTATCCCTAGCTATGCGCCATTAGCACTCAGTGAGGTTGAGTGCTAATGACTGAAAGGCCCCAGCCGGGGGCGCAGTCGATTGGAAGTAACTTTGAGCCTCAAGGAGCTGCAAAGATGGCATTGAAACCGCTTCATGACCGCGTGCTGGTACGTCGCACCGAAAGCGAAGAAAAGACCAAGGGCGGTCTGATCATCCCCGATTCCGCCAAGGAAAAGCCCTCCGAAGGTGAAGTCGTTGCCTGCGGCGATGGCGCCCGCAAGGACAGCGGCGAACTGATCGAGATGGCCGTGAAACCCGGTGACAAGATCCTGTTCGGCAAATGGTCCGGCACAGAAGTCACGCTGGATGGCGA
>NZ_LWGH01000908.1:0-10387 GCF_001635395.1 Sulfitobacter sp. HI0129
CATTGAACCGCTCGGTGTAGGGGCGCGACTGCTCGGCAGCGTCCTGCGCGCGGCGAAGCTTCGCCGCGGCAACCATTTGCATGGCCTTGGTGATCTTGCGGGTCGATTTGACCGACGAGATCCTGTTTTTAAGGTCCTTGAGATTTGCCATTGGCTTATCTCTCCTTAAGCGAAGTCAGCGGCGTACGGATCGATAGCGGCGCGCAGTTTGTCGGCGGCGTCATCCTTGATCTTCGGATCTTCGTTGGTGATCCAGTCCAGCACGTCCTTGTGCTTCGACCGCATGTGGTTCAGCAGGCCCGCTTCGAAACGGCCCACGTCGGAGACATCGACCTTGTCGAGATACCCGTTCGTGCCCGCGAAGATGACAACGACGATCTCGGCGTTGGTCAGCGGCGAATACTGCGGCTGCTTCATCAGCTCGGTCAGACGCGCACCGCGGTTCAGCAGACGCTGTGTCGCGGCGTCGAGGTCGGAACCGAACTGGGCGAAGGCCGCCATCTCGCGGTACTGGGCCAGAGAAAGCTTCACCGGGCCCGCCACGGAGGACATTGCCTTGGTCTGGGCGGAGGAGCCCACACGCGAAACCGACAGACCGGTGTTCACGGCAGGGCGGATACCCTGGTAGAACAATTCCGTCTCGAGGAAGATCTGACCGTCGGTGATGGAGATCACGTTCGTCGGAATAAAGGCCGACACGTCACCGCCCTGGGTTTCGATGATCGGCAGCGCCGTCAGCGACCCGTTACCGGCATCGTCGCCCAGCTTGGCCGACCGCTCCAGCAGGCGGGAGTGGAGATAGAAAACGTCGCCCGGATAGGCTTCGCGGCCGGGCGGGCGGCGCAGCAGCAGCGACATCTGACGATAGGACACGGCCTGTTTGGACAGATCATCGTAAACGATCAGCGCGTGGCGCCCGTTGTCACGGAAATGTTCGGCCATGGCGGTCGCGGAATAGGGTGCGAGGAACTGCATGGGTGCAGGCTCGGACGCGGTGGCGGCGACCACGATGGAATACTCCATCGCACCGGTTTCTTCCAGCTTCTTCACCAGCTGCGCCACGGTGGAACGCTTCTGGCCGATGGCGACGTAGACGCAGTAGAGCTTCTTGCTCTCGTCGTCGCCCGCCTCGTCGTTATAGGACTTCTGGTTCAGGATCGCGTCCAGCGCCACGGCGGTCTTGCCGGTCTGACGGTCGCCGATGATCAGTTCCCGCTGGCCGCGGCCGATCGGGATCATGGAATCGACGGCCTTGAGGCCGGTCGCCATGGGCTCATGCACGGATTTACGCGGAATGATGCCCGGCGCCTTCACATCGGCCACGCCGGTCTTGCTGGCGTTGATCGGGCCCTTGCCGTCAATGGGGTTACCCAGACCGTCGACAACGCGGCCCAGCAGTTCGTCACCGATCGGAACGCTCACGATGGAGTTCGTGCGCTTGACCGTATCGCCTTCCTTGATGTCACGGTCGGAGCCGAAGATCACGACACCGACGTTGTCGGATTCGAGGTTCAGGGCCATGCCCTGAATACCACCGGGAAACTCGACCATCTCCCCGGCCTGAACGTTGTCCAGACCATAGACGCGGGCGATACCGTCACCGACGGAGAGAACCCGGCCCACTTCGGCAACTTCGGCTTCCTGACCGAAGTTCTTGATCTGGTCCTTCAGGATCGCAGAAATCTCTGCTGCTTGGATACCCATTTATCCGACCTCTTTCATTGCATTCTGGAGGGAATTGAGCTTGGCCTTGATCGAGGTGTCGATCATCTTCGAGCCCACTTTTACGACGAGACCGCCGATGAGCGATTCATCGACGGTCGTTTTCAGTTTCACTTCCTTGCCGGTGCTGGCCTTGAGGGACTTCACGAGCTTTTCGGACTGTGTCTTGGTCAGCGCCTTGGCGCTGGTGACTTCTGCTGTCATCTCGCCCTTTTCGGCGGCGATCGTTTCGCGCAGCGACTGGATCAGCTGCGGCAGCACGAAGAGGCGGCGCTTCTGGGCCAGCAGGGCCAGCGTATTCGACATGATGTCGCTCAGGCCCATCTTGCCTGCCAGCGCCGTGACGGCCTTTGTCTGCTCTTCGCGCGAATAGATCGGCGAATGGATCAGGCTGCGGAAATCGTCACTGTCGGCGATCGCGGCTTCCAGCGCATCGAGATCACTTTCAATGGCGCTGACCTTGTCGGCCTCGCGGGCCAGATCGTAAACGGCGCTCGCATATCGTTGGGCGATACCGGTCGAGATCGAAGCGGGTTCGGACACGTCCATCCTCTCATACGTCAGAGCCGGATATGCGAAACCTTCGCGTCACCAGCAAGTTGGCGCGGCTTGAAATCATCCAAGACGTCTAAATCAGGGGCGATGTAGCAGACCGTTCCCCACCCCGCAACACAGTATAGTGGCGCAAGAGATGTGGATAGCGCCTTTCTCCACGCGCTCTGCGGGGGTGCGACAGATTGACAGGGAGGCCCGGGGCCGCCGCCGGTGCGAATCCCCCTGCCCGGGCTTTTACCCCTTCTCATGATCGAAAATACTTCGGGGGTCCGGGGGCTGGCCCCCGACCGGACGCCTCTCACCGGCGCTCAGGTGCAAATCGGGCGCCCACGGGTTTGGCATTGGGCTCCGCCATACCCTCCAGCACGCCAAGCGCGCGGCTCGCGGTGCTGCGCTGGACCTTGCCCTTGGGCGGATGGACGATTTTCGTCGCCTCCACCATGAAGGCGCCCCCGGCCATCATTGTGGGCACATGCCGCCCGATCCGCTCGAAGAGCCCCGCGGATTTCATCCAGACCCGCCCCTGTGACGGCATCTGATAAAGCGCGCCCATCTGGCGTTCGGGCAGGAACTGGTGACGGCGCAGCTGGGTCTCCAACTGGCCCGGCGAATAGGGGCGCCCGTAACCGAAGGGCGTGATGTCCCGGCGCGCCCAGAACCCGCCGCGATTGGGCACGATGAACAAGGCCCTCCCGCCCGGGCCCAGCACCCGCCAGCATTCCTCCAGCAGGTCGTCAGGCCGCTCCGATGTCTCGAGCCCATGCATCACCACCAGCTTGTCCACATGGCCCGTCTCGATCGGCCACAGGGTTTCTTCGGTCAGGACCGATGTATTGGGCATGCCAGCGGGCCAGGGCATGACCCCCTGCGGGCCGGGCATCAGCGTGATCACCCGCCGCGCCTCCGCCAGGTAAGGCCGCAGCAGCGGCGCGGCAAAGCCGAAGCCCACCACCGTCTGCCCCTTCGCCTCGGGCCAGAGGCTCAGCATGCGGTCGCGGATGGATTTCTGCGCCGCGCGCCCCAGCGCGCTGCGATAGTAGAAATTCCTAAGGTCCTGAACGTCCAGATGCATCCCGCGCGCCTCATGCTCCGCGGGTCGGTTCTACCGTATTGGGGCCGTGGACAAAACTGCCCATCCCGCGCGCGTCAGGGAAAGGCGCGAAGTGTTGCAGCCCGGCGCTTCGTCGTTTGCCTGCCCGACAGTACCGCGCTAGCTTTCTGTTCCAAGCAAGCAGGAGTGTTCCCCATGTCCCACGATCTCGTCACCATCGCCTGTCTTTCGGACAATTACGCCTTCCTGCTGCGCGATCATGCGAGCGGTGAAGTGGCGCTGATCGACGTGCCTGAAGCCGAACCGATCCTCGATGAGCTCAAAAGCCGCGGCTGGACACTGTCGCAGGTCTGGCTGACGCATCACCATCCCGACCACGTCCAGGGCCTTGGAAAGGTGCTGGAGGCCCACCCCGCCAAGGTGGTCGGTGCTGCGGCGGATGCACACCGGCTGCCCGCGCTGGACCATGAGGTTTCCGAAGGCGACAGCGTGACGCTGGGCAGCCTGACGGCCAAGGTCTTCGATGTGTCCGGCCATACGCAGGGGCATATCGCCTTTTACGTACCCGAAGCCGCCACCGCCTTCACGGCAGACAGCCTTATGGCGCTCGGCTGTGGAAGGCTGTTTGAGGGAACGCCGGAACAGATGTGGGAAAGCATGCAGAAGCTGCGGGACCTGCCGGGCGACACCGTGATCTGCTCGGGCCATGAATATACCGCCAGCAACGCGCGCTTCGCATTGACGGTTGATCCGGAGAATTCCGATCTTATATCCCGTATCAAGGACGTCGAAGCAGCCCGCGATGCGGGGCGCCCGACCGTTCCCTCCACATTGTCTCTCGAACAGAAGACCAATCCCTTCCTGCGCCCGGACGATCCGTCCTTGCGCGCACATCTTGGGATGCAAACCGCCAGCGACGCCGAGGTGTTCGCCAAAATTCGCAAGCGCAAGGACCAGTTCTGACGCGCGATCATGTCCCTGATACACCGCTCACGCCAAAAGTGACCGGGATGGCACAGAAAAGCCTTGAAGACGGGCCATGATCAACCAAACTCTAATAGTATGAGGCCATGGTCGGCCAAGGGCACTGATATCCCTCACGACCCCGCCGGCCCCGAGCGAAAAGGAGCACACCCGTGCCTTCATTCTCGAATACACTCGAACAGGCAATCCACGCGGCTCTCGCGCTGGCCAATGCACGTCGCCACGAATTCGCGACGCTGGAACATTTGCTGCTCGCGCTTGTCGATGAGCCGGACGCGGTTCAGGTGATGAAAGCCTGTTCCGTCGATGTATCCGATCTGCGCGACACGCTGGTCGAATTCGTCGACGAAGACCTGAGCAATCTGGTGACGGACGTTGACGGCTCCGAAGCCGTGCCGACCGCCGCCTTCCAGCGCGTGATTCAGCGCGCGGCCATTCACGTCCAGTCGTCCGGCAGGACGGAGGTGACCGGTGCGAACGTGCTCGTTGCCATCTTTGCCGAACGTGAGTCGAACGCGGCCTATTTCCTGCAGGAGCAGGACATGACCCGTTACGATGCCGTCAATTACATCGCGCATGGCGTGGCCAAGGACCCGGCCTATGGCGAATCCCGCCCCGTCACCGGCTCCCCCGATGCCGAAGAAGAGGCACAGGGCGTCACCGACGGCGACAAGAAGGAATCGGCGCTCGCCAAATACTGCGTGGACCTCAACGCCAAGTCCCGCGATGGCGACATCGATCCGCTGATCGGCCGCGAATCCGAGGTGGAGCGGTGCATTCAGGTGCTGTGCCGCCGCCGCAAGAACAACCCGCTTCTGGTGGGGGACCCGGGCGTGGGCAAGACCGCGATCGCCGAAGGCCTCGCGCGCAAGATCGTCGCGGGCGAAACGCCCGAAGTGCTCGAAAAAACCACGATCTACTCGCTCGACATGGGCGCGTTGCTGGCGGGCACCCGTTACCGTGGCGATTTCGAGGAGCGTCTGAAGGCCGTCGTCACCGAACTGGAAGAGCACAGCGATGCTGTCCTCTTCATCGATGAGATCCACACCGTGATCGGTGCGGGCGCAACTTCGGGCGGCGCAATGGACGCCTCCAACCTGCTGAAGCCCGCGCTTCAGGGGGGCAAGCTGCGCACCATGGGCTCCACCACCTATAAGGAGTTCCGCCAGCACTTCGAAAAGGACCGCGCGCTGAGCCGCCGGTTCCAGAAGATCGACGTAAACGAGCCCTCGGTCGAGGACGCAACGAAGATCCTCAAGGGCCTTAAGCCCTATTTCGAGGAGCATCACAGCGTCAAATACACCGCCGATGCCATCAAGACGAGCGTTGAGCTGGCACATCGCTACATCAACGACCGCAAGCTGCCCGACAGCGCCATCGACGTCATCGACGAAGCGGGCGCGGCGCAGCATCTCGTGGCGGCATCCAAGCGGCGCAAGACCATCGGCACCAAGGAGGTCGAGGCCGTCGTGGCCAAGATCGCCCGCATCCCGCCGAAGAACGTCTCCAAGGACGATGTCGTCGTGCTGAAGGATCTTGAATCCTCGCTCAAGCGGGTGGTTTTCGGGCAGGACAAGGCGATCGAGGCTCTGTCTTCCGCCATCAAACTGGCCCGGGCCGGCCTGCGCGAACCCGACAAGCCGATTGGCAACTACCTCTTCGCCGGGCCGACGGGTGTCGGCAAGACCGAGGTCGCCAAGCAGCTTGCCGATACGCTGGGCGTGGAACTGCTGCGCTTCGACATGTCGGAATACATGGAGAAACACGCCGTGTCCCGCCTGATTGGCGCGCCTCCGGGCTACGTCGGTTTCGATCAGGGCGGCATGCTCACGGACGGGGTGGACCAGCACCCCCACTGCGTGCTGCTGCTGGACGAGATGGAAAAGGCCCACCCGGATGTCTACAACATCCTGTTGCAGGTGATGGACCACGGCAAGCTGACCGACCACAATGGCCGGACGGTGGATTTCCGCAACGTGGTGCTGATCATGACATCGAACGCGGGTGCCGCCGAACAGGCCAAGGAAGCCATCGGCTTCGGTCGCGACCGCCGCACCGGAGAGGACACCGCCGCCATCGAGCGGACGTTCACACCGGAATTCCGCAACCGGCTGGATGCTGTCATCAGCTTCGCGCCGCTGCCGAAAGACGTCATCCTGCGCGTGGTCGAAAAGTTCGTGCTGCAACTCGAAGCCCAGCTGATGGATCGCAACGTGACCATCGAGCTGAGCAAGAAGGCCGCCGAATGGCTCGCTGATAAGGGCTATGATGACAAGATGGGTGCACGCCCGCTGGGCCGTGTCATTCAGGAACACATCAAGAAGCCCCTGGCCGAGGAACTGCTGTTCGGCAAGCTCGCGAAGGGCGGCGTGGTCAAGGTCGGCGTCAAGAAGGGCGAGTTGGACCTGACCATCGACGGGCTGGAAAACCCGCGCCTTTCGGGCAATAAGCCGCCGCTGCTTACGGCGGAATGATCCGCCGGGCTTTCGCAGCCCTCCTGATACTCCCCTTCGCCGGTCCCGTACTGGCGGAGGGGTTTTCGCTTTCACTCCCGCTGGATTGCGACCTGGGTTCAACCTGCCGCATCCAGCAATATGTCGATCGGGATCCGGGCCCCGGCGCGCAGGATTACCGCTGCGCTGAACTGTCCTACGACGGGCACAAGGGCACCGATTTCGCCATTCCAACCCTGAAGGATATCGAGGATGGCGTCGTGGTACGGGCCGCCGCCCCCGGGCGCGTGATGGGTGCCCGGGACGGCATGCCCGATACGGGGTATTCCCCCGCGACTGCAGCAGGGCTCGTGGGTCGGGAATGCGGCAATGGCGTTCGGATCGACCACGGTGAAGGTTGGCAAACCCAGTATTGCCACATGCGCCGGGGCTCCGTTTCGGTCAGCGCAGGCGACATGGTCGACACCGGCACCGCGCTGGGAGAGGTCGGCCAATCGGGCAAGGCCGAATTCCCCCACCTGCATCTTTCCGTCACCCGCCACGGCGAGGTGATCGACCCGTTTGCCCCGGACCAGCGCGCGGGCTGTTTTCTGAACGGCACGGGCGATGACCCCGGCCTTTGGGCGGAAATGCCGGCCTATCGGTCAGGGGGCCTGATCGCCGTCGGGCTGATGGACAGTATTCCGGACTATGCCGATGTGAAGGCCGGGACAGTGGCGCGCAGCAGCCTGCCGGCGGATGCGCCCTCCCTCGTCGTTTATGGCTACATGTTCGGGACGCGAGTGGGGGATCGGTTGCATCTGTCCATCGAAGGGCCGGAAGGCACGGTCCTGTCCCATGACATGCAGCTGGAGGATCAGCACGCGCTTTCCTTTCAGGCCCGGGGTCTGCGGGGGCGCGGGCTCTGGCCGTCCGGGCAGTACAAGGGGCATGCCACGCTTTACCGCGGCGACAGGATGCTCGGCAGCCTTGCCACCGACCTGCAAATTCCCTGAGAGCGGCTAGCGTTCGGTGAATTTCAGTTCGATGCGCCGGTTCTGGGCATGTGCAGCCTCGGAATCGCCGGAGGCGACGGGCTGATACTGGCCAAAGCCATTGGCCGCCAGGCGGTTCGGCGGAATGCCCAAAAAGTTGATCATGTATTTGACGACCGACAGCGCCCGCGCCTGGCTAAGCTCCCAGTTGTCCGCGAAGGCGCCGAAGCCCGACAGGGGCACATCATCGGTATGCCCGTCCACGCGGATCACCCAGTCGATCTCCGGCGGGATGTCTTCCACGATGTTGCGCAGGATATCGGCGACCTTGGCGATCTCCCGCTTGCCTTCGGCAGACAAAACAGCCCCGCCGGGCGGAAACAGCACTTCGGAGGAAAAGACGAAGCGGTCGCCCTGAATGCGCACCCCTTCCTGTGAGCCCACCACATCGCGGAGCCGACCAAAGAATTCCGACCGGAATTGTTCGAGGTCCTTCGCCTGCGCCTCCAGCCGCCGCCTTTCCGCAGCCTCCAGTTCCGCCCGGCGCCGTTCTTCCGCCGCTACCCGCGCCAGCGCGGTATTGAGGTCGGAGCCGAGCGACTGCATCTCGATCTCCCGGGCGGCATCGCGGGCAACCGCATCGTCCAGAAGGGCCTGCAAGTCCCCCAATTGCGACCGGAGCGCCGCCACCTGCTGGTTGAGAAGTTCGGTCTGGCGCTGCGCCTCGGCGCTCGCGGCTTCCTCTTCGCTCAGCGCCTGCTGCGCGCTGCGTAGAAGCGCGGCCCTGCGTTCGGCTTCGCTGCTGGTGTCTTCGGCCCGTGTCTCTGCCGCCAGCTTGGCGGCCAGCGCCCGGGCGAGTTCGGCGCGCAAGGATTCGCGATCCGTTTCCGCCCGGTCTTGCAGTGCCGCCAGATCATTGTTGGTCTCCGCCAGCGCGGTTTCCAGTTCGTCCCGCTCCTGCGTCACATCCTGCAAGGCGCGGCGCAGTTCCTGCCGTTTGCTTTCTGCTTCGGTGGCCGTATCATCGAGCGTATCCTGCAACTCTGCGAGTTCGGCGCGGGTGGCGCTCAACGCATTCTCTGCGGTTTTCAGATCCTCGCGCGTGGCGGCCAGATCGCGCGCGGCCTCGTCGGCATCCTGTGCGCGTCCTTCGGCGGTCTCCAGCCGCAGCAATGCCGCGACAAGCTGATCGTCCAGCGTTTCTTCGGCGGCGCGGGCGGCGGCCAGAAGGGTGAGCGTATCTTCGGCCTTCTTGCGCTGCGCTTCGAGCGACAGGGTCATCGCCGTCAGTTCCGCATCCGCCTCTTCCAGTTTCTTGCGCAGGGCCTCTGCAGCGGCAGCCTCGGCGAGGCGGGCGGCTTCTTCCTCGCTCAGGGCCTGCGCCGTCTCCTCGGCTTCGCGGGCGAGCGTGGCGGCCCGTTCGTCGGCCTCCGCCACGGCGGCGCGCAGATCATCCGCGTCGGCGTCCGCCTCGGCAGCGCGTGCGCGCAGATCGGCCACCAGCGCATCCAGCGCCTCGCGCCGAGCAGCGGCGAGGCGCGCGGCTTCTGCCTGCGCGTCGACCTCTTCGCGGCTGCGGGCAAGAGCGAGGTTGAGCGCTTCCTGCTCGCTGAGCAGGGTTTCGCGGGCGGCTTCCAGTTCGTCCTGCCGCGCTTCGAGCGCCGCGATGTCGTCCTTTGCCGCGTCCCGTTCCGAAAGCAGGGCGGCGGCACGATCGCGCGCGCTGTCGCGCTCAGTCAGCAATGCGGCGACCTGTGCCTCGAACCCGGTGATCCTGCTTTCGGCTTCCGCCAGTTCCGTCTCTCGCGCGTCCCGCTCCCCGGTGAGTGACGTGATCAGCGCCGCCTGCCGCTGCACTTGGGTTTCCGCATCATCCAGCGAATTGGTCAGCGCGCCCAGCCGCACTTCGAGGCGCTGGTTCGACCGTTCCTGCATCCCGAGCGCCTGCGCGAGTGCCGCAACTTCGCCGGCCAGCGAATCAAGCTCCGATTCCTGCCCGGATATGCGTTCCGTCAGGACGAACTGCACGATCATGAAGATCGTCAGGACGAACATCAGCACCAGCAGCAACCCAGTCATGGCATCGACGAAACCGGGCCAGATCGAGCCCTGAAACCGGGTACCGGTGCGCCGGGAAAGAGCCATCGTCAGCGCCCTCCGTCGTCGGACCTGCCATCGTCACGGGGGCGCCGGGCCTCCGCCGCACGCGAACCGGACAATGCTTTGACCAGCAGTGATATTTCCTTGCGCAGATCGGCCATCGTTTCCTGCCGCCCGGCGGAAATCTCTTCGAGGATGCGCAGCATCTGCACATCCATCGACCGCAGACGCATACGGCTTTCGGCGTCTATCGCATCGCCGGTGCCTTGGGTTTCCAGCGTACTGATCAGGCGTTCCTGCGCGGCGGCGACCCGTTCCAGCGCCTGACTTGACGGATCCGCGCCTTCGATGCGCTGCATCACACGCCCGATTGCTTCTGTCAGCCCGTCGAGCTTTCCGTCCGTTTCGGCGCGGGCTTCTTCCGAACGGCGGAAAAGCTGCTGAAGGCTGTCCATCTGCTCGGTGATATGTTCGACGACACCGGCCATGATCGCCTGCTCGCCGCTCAGTTCTTCCCCGGACGTGAAGCCGACCCGGGTGATGGAACT
>NZ_LWGH01000909.1:0-545 GCF_001635395.1 Sulfitobacter sp. HI0129
GTTCGTCATCACCATGTTCGTTGCTGCCGTCATCCCCTCGGTGAACGCGGTCCTGTTCCAGCTTGTCGCGATCACCCTGCACACGCGGATGAACCCCGAGGCCGCGCCTGCCGGCGAACGGCGCGACTTCCGCGCCCGGATGATCGCCCTGCGCGACGGCTGGGGCGCTATCGTGCTGCTCGGCGGCGTGATCGGCGGCATCTATGGCGGCATTTTCACGGTCAACGAGGCCGCCGCCTTCGGCACGGTCTTCGCCTTCCTGTTCATGGTGTTCCGGGGTCGGCTGACCAAGCAGGTGCTGATGGATTCGCTGCGCGACACTGCGGCCAACACCGCGATGATCTATCTCATCCTGTTCGGCGCCACGATCTTCGGCTACTTCGTCTCGGCGACGCGGATGCCCGACGAGTTGGTCAACCTGATGCAGGTCTGGGGGCTGAGCCCGGCGCTGGTGATCGCCGTGCTGATCGTGATGTACCTGATCCTGGGCAGCATCTTCGACACGATGTCGGCGCTTCTCATCACCCTGCCCTTCACCTTCCCGC
>NZ_LWGH01000910.1:0-503 GCF_001635395.1 Sulfitobacter sp. HI0129
GCGGTCCCGACGCTGGTGGCGCTCTATATCACCGGGGCCTATTGGTTCACCGCCTCCACCAGTTTCGCCAATCCGGCGGTGACGGTGGCGCGCGGCTTTTCGGATACTTTTGCCGGGATCACCCCGGCGCATATTCCGGCCTTCGTGCTGGCGCAGCTTTTGGCCGTGGGCATCGCGCATTTCGGGCTGCGCGCGCTTTTCGGGGATCAATCGTGCGCCTGAACAGGCCCTTCAGGTAAGGCTGGTGACCCAGAGGATCGTCGCGTCGTCGGCGCTGACGGAGATGACGTTGTGCCCCATGGTGGCGTCGTAATAGGCGCTGTCGCCCCGCCGCAGCTCCGCCGGTTCGTAGAACTCGGTATAAAGCCGCACGACGCCCGTCAGCACATAGAGGAACTCCTCCCCGTCGTGGCGCACCCAGCCGTCGAACTCGTCCATCGTGCGGGCCCGTACCCGGGCGCGGTAGGGTAGCATCCGCTTGTTCAGCAGCGCATCCCCCAGCA
>NZ_LWGH01000911.1:0-411 GCF_001635395.1 Sulfitobacter sp. HI0129
GATCCCCGTTCCATGGGCGGCCATCGAACGCATCACTTCGAGTGAGGCGACCCTGCTGCAGATGTCCGGCGCGATCTGCATCCGTTCGAAGAGCTCATTCATGAACCCTTCGGACTGGCCTTCCCTGAATAGGATCACGGAACGGTCGATCAGATCGGTCAGTTCCAGCCGCGTTTCTGTTGCCAGCGGGTGGTCGGTCGACAGGAACGCCACGGGGCTCACCTGCCTCAACCTGCGTCGTCTGAATTTGCCCGCGAAGCCGACGTCGTATGAAATCGCCACATCCATACGCCCGGTGGTCAGCGCGTCGGCGATATCGGTAAACCTTCCCTCACGCCCCTCGATGCGCAGATCGGTAAAACGGCTTTTCAATCGGTCGAGGGCGGGCGCCAGATACCATGGCGCGATGTC
>NZ_LWGH01000912.1:0-524 GCF_001635395.1 Sulfitobacter sp. HI0129
GCGCGGTCTCCTCTTGGGCGGGGGTGCCGGTCACGCCGCGGCCTTTGCCCCGGTGAGCTGGGTCGCGGTCTCACTGATCAGGTCGCGCAGGCTGTCGCCCCGTGCGCGTGCGGCAAAATTCAGCGCCATCCGGTGGATGAGCACGGGATGCGCCATGTCGAACACGTCTTCGGCCGAGGGTGCGAGCCGCCCCTGCAGCAAGGCGCGGGCCCTGACCGCCAGCATGAGCGCCTGTGCCGCGCGGGGGCCGGGGCCCCATGCGACGGTATCGCGAACCTTGCTGCTGACATCTTCGCCATCGGGCCGGAATGCCCGAACGAGATCGAGAATGGTTTCCACCACGGAATCGCCCACGGGCATGCGCCGCAGAAGCCGTTGCGCATCCAGCAGTTCACCAGCGCCGAACACTTGTGTGGCTTCGTCTTCCGCTTCGCCGGTGGTCGCGATCAGGATGTCGCGCTCGGTCGCGCGGTCGGGATAGGGCACATCGATCTGGACCAGAAACCGGTCCAGCTGCGCTTCGG
>NZ_LWGH01000913.1:0-454 GCF_001635395.1 Sulfitobacter sp. HI0129
CAGTATCGAGGTGTTCATCAAACGTTTCCGTAACATGATGCAGCACTCCGAATGGCCGATCTGCATCATCCTCACGGCGACGCCCGAGGGGCGTGCCATGATCAACCACGATCCCACGCTGACCCGGCGTCTTCGCCCGATCGAGATGAAGCCTATGACATTCGCAAGTGATGGGGCGCTCCTTCGGAAAACGATGATCAAATTGTTTGAGGATGCGGGCGTCCGGGACGCCGGAATTCTTCAGATCGACGAATTCATCAAGATCTTGATCCATGCATCCGTCGGGCGGTTTGGCGTGGCCGTTGAAATGACAATCGAAGCCATCGGCGAATGTCTCGAAGATGACAATGATGAGATCGACATGTCATATTTTGCCGACGCTTATGCACTTCGCATGGGCTGCGACGAAGAGTTGAATCCCTTTGTTTCCGAGCACTGGAAACAGATTGACACG
>NZ_LWGH01000914.1:0-727 GCF_001635395.1 Sulfitobacter sp. HI0129
TGGTCGCTCCCAGGATCACGGGCTCGAGGCGAGCGGCCAGCTGTTTCACACCGACATGTTCGCCCTTTTTGAAGATGGTGAGCCCCTCGATTCGGTCCTTCAATTCCAGCACATCGGCCCGGAGGGCGCCTTCGAGCGCCGCAGTTTCCTCGACCCGGGAGATTGCATCCAGCACTGCGTTCGAGGCGTCGAGGGCCGCCTCGATCCGCGGGATGAGTTCATCGTCCAGCATGGGTTCCTCGTTCATGTGCGTCGCTCCTCTTGATCGCCATGGGACGGTTGACCGGGGGAGACCTCTTCGAAAGCCCGTCGGAGTTCGTCCGCCAGCAGGCAGATCTCCTCGACCTGCGGCGACGCCGGATCGAGTGACGCGAAGTAGGCAGCTTCGGGGCGGGACGGATCATGCACATGGGCCAGCGTGAGCAGGTCATGCAGGGCGGACACGTCGCGGCCTGCGCGACCGTGCAGCGAGTTTCCGGTGTAGAGCATCTCGAACAGACACTGAACCCGCTTGAGCCATGGCCGGCCGCCCAGCAGAAGGGCGGCGTTCTGCAGCGCCTCCGCGTTTTCCTCGACGAAGTGGTGAAGGCACGTGGGCCTTGTGGGAATATCGAACATCTCGTCTTCTCATTGAATGCCCTCAGCGGAATGCCTCGGGTGACAAGAGCCGGAGCTTCCATGGGCGCAAGAAGCCGTTCGACTGCCTACTGCAAGCTGGAGGAGTTCG
>NZ_LWGH01000915.1:0-507 GCF_001635395.1 Sulfitobacter sp. HI0129
TTATAGGGGCAACCGCGCCATGGTGCCATGCCCGCCCCACCCTTTTTTGCCCCATTGCTGGAAGGGGCGAACAAATGAATGTGTCCGGCCCGGTGCGTGGTGCTGCTGGTCGCCTTCTGGGCGTGGGCTAGGTTCAGGGTTTACCGCCGAAAGATCGACGGCACCGCCCGAAAGGACAGCCAAGTGTATCAGAGCAATCCGGCCCATATGTCTGCCGCGCCCGCAGAGACGGCACAGGCCGTGACGCTGCGCGGGCTGGGTACCGCCCTGCCGCCGCATCGGTTGCCGCAGGACGTGGTGCTTGACCATGCGCGCCGCTTGCTCGGCCCCCGGTATCCGCAGTTCGAAAGGCTGGTTCCCGCCTTCGAGAACGCGGGCGTGGACATGCGCTACAGCGTCCAGCCGCTCGACTGGTTCACCGAAGACCACGGCTGGGCCGATCGCGGTGCCGCCTATCTGGAGGGGGCCACCGCGCTTTTCATCGGCGCGGCCGAAGCGGCGCTGGCG
>NZ_LWGH01000916.1:0-606 GCF_001635395.1 Sulfitobacter sp. HI0129
CGCCCGCAAGGATCCCCTTGAACCCGCCGGGCTCATCCAGCGAAAAGACGATGATCGGCAGGTTGTTGTCGCGCGCCAGCGCGATGGCAGAGGCATCCATGACACCCAGGCGCTTTTGCAGGACGTCGTCGTAGCTGACCGTGTCGTAGCGCTTGGCGTCGTCGTGCTTGGCCGGATCCTTGTCATAGACGCCGTCGACCTTGGTGCCCTTGAAAATCGCCTCGCAGGACATTTCGTTCGCGCGCAGCGTGGCGGCGGTATCGGTGGTGAAATAGGGGTTGCCCGTGCCGGCGGCAAAGATGCAGACCCGCTTCTTTTCCAGATGGCGTACGGCGCGGCGGCGGATATAGGGCTCCGCCACTTCGTTCATCGTGATCGCGCTGATGACGCGCGTGTGGATCTTGAGGCTTTCCAAAGCGGATTGCATCGCCAGCGCGTTCATCACCGTGGCGAGCATGCCCATGTAATCGGCGGTGGTCCGTTCCATACCCTGCGCGGAGCCCTGAAGCCCGCGAAAGATGTTGCCGCCGCCGATGACCATGCAGATTTCCACGCCCATCTCATGCACGCTCTGCACTTCGCGGGCGATGCGTTCCACGGTCGGCG
>NZ_LWGH01000917.1:0-499 GCF_001635395.1 Sulfitobacter sp. HI0129
GCCCAGTCGCAGGGGCGTCGCGATGCGGCAGGAACCGATTGGGGTGATCGTCAGCATAACGGGGTGCTCCCTTTATTGGCGGGGCCGGTGCGCGGGCCGTAGAAGTGGCCCAGATCCTCGATCAGCCGGGAAAGACCAAAGCGGGCCTCCACATGCTGGCGGGCGGCGCGGCCCATGGCGGCGCTGCGGGGCCTGTCGGCAAGAAGCTTCGCGATTTTCCGACCCAGTTCCTGCGGGGGTGCTTCGCCCAGCGCGAGGCCGGTTTTCCCCGGGGCGATGGTTTCGGCCGCACCGCCCACGTCCATGGTGACAACGGGGCGCCCCATGGCCTGCGCTTCGATCAGCACATTGGGCAGGCCTTCGGTCACCGAGGACAGAAACAGCATATCCATCGCCTTCATCCACGGCTCCACCGGGCTGCGACGACCGGCGAAATGGATGCGGTCGGACAATCCGGCGCGGGCGACGTGGTCCATCACCTCCTGGCGCATCGGCCCGT
>NZ_LWGH01000918.1:0-361 GCF_001635395.1 Sulfitobacter sp. HI0129
AAGCCGCACGGCGTTGTCCGTCCTGCGGCAGCCCGCGTGTGCTGGCCCATCCGGAACTGCACGACCTTTCCGTCGCACATATGGACTGCGACGCTTTCTATGCCTCGGTGGAAAAGCGCGACAATCCGGAGTTGGAAGGCAAACCCGTCATCATCGGCGGCGGGCGGCGGGGTGTGGTTTCGACTGCTTGCTATGTCGCCCGGATCAGGGGCGTGCGGTCCGCGATGCCGATGTTTCAGGCGCTCAAGCTCTGCCCCGAAGCAGTGATCGTCAAACCCCGGATGCAGGCCTATGTCGAAGCGAGCCGCGCGATCCGAAGCATGATGGAAGAGCTCACACCCGCCGTGCAGCCCCTGTCGCT
>NZ_LWGH01000919.1:0-5762 GCF_001635395.1 Sulfitobacter sp. HI0129
ACGCGACCCCAGCGCCTTGCCCAGCATCTCTTCCGAGACGCCCGAGCTGTAGACATTGGCGGTGTCGAAGATGTTGATCCCGGCTTCGATCGACAGGTCGACCATGCGGGTGGCGAGTTCCTGCCCCGTGGCTCCGATCCGGTCGGCGAAGCTGCCGCCTTCGTTGTCGAAGGTCATAGTGCCCAGCGTCAGTTCCGAGACGTAGAGACCGGAATGTCCAAGTTGATTATATTTCATGGTAATGCCCTTCCGCGCCTGGCGCTTGCGTTTGTAAACTGCTGTGTTTACATAGGGGAGGCCATGGCATTTTGTAAACCTTATTGTTTACATTTTTCCGATCCAACAGGGAAAAGCTGGTGAAACTTACTGATAAGAAAAGAAAAGATATTCTTCAGGCGGCAATCCAAGAGTTCCGTGAGCAGGGATTTCCTGCCGCGAGGGTAAACCGCATCGCGGAACTGGCCGAAGTCTCCAAGCGCACGCTCTACAAGCATTTCGAGAGCAAGGAGGTGCTCTTTGCCGCGATCACAGATATCTTGCTGGAGCAGATCGCTGCCTCGCCCAAGCTGAGCTATGATCCGGGCAAGCCGCTGCGCGAACAGCTTATCGCGGCGGTGCGGGACTACATCGATTACCTGTCGGGCGAGCATTACATGGGCCTGAACCGCCTCGTGATGTCAGAGCTGTTGCGCGATCAGAAACTGGCCCAGGCCTTTTTTTCCAAGGCAGAGATGCAGGACGGCCCGATCCAGACGCTGATAGGCGAGGCGATGCAGGCCGGAGCGCTGCGTCAGGCGGAACCGGGCTTCGCAGCCGGGCAACTCCTGTCGATGATCAAGCATTTCCTGATGTGGCCCGAGTTTCTGCTGGGCAAAAAGGCCGATGTCGATGCGGAAGCCGTCATGGCCGACTGCGTGGACATGTTCCTCGCCCATTACCGCGCAGGGGCATGACGGCCTAGTTGAGAGGGTGGGTTGGAGAATCAAAAATCCAGATTCTCCACACTCAAGGCATTCTGCTGGATAAACTCCCGCCGGGGTTCGACCACGTCGCCCATCAGCTTGGTGAAGAGATCGTCCGCCTCCGCCATGTCATCCACCTTGACCTGCAACAGGGTCCGGGCGTCGGGGTCGAGGGTGGTCTCCCAGAGCTGATCGGGGTTCATTTCGCCCAGACCCTTGTAGCGCTGGAGGGAGAGCCCTTTCTCGCCTTCGGCCAGAATGGCGTTCAGCAGGTCCATCGGGCCGTGGATCAACTGGCTGCGGTCCTTCCGGACGAGCACTGCGGGCAGGTCGTAGACCTCTTGCAGATGCTGGGTGAAGCTGCCGGAACGCTTGGCTTCGCCTGACCGCAGCAGCTTGCCGTCCAGCGTTCTCACCTCTTCGACCCCGCGCAGGATTCGGGCGAGCCGGATTCCGTGATCCTGTGTGATCCGGCCCTGCCAACCTTGCTCGTATTCAAGCGCGATCAGGTTCAGACGATCGGCGACCTTGTCCGCGACGCCTTGAAGGTTCGCATCCACCGCCCCCGGAACGAAGGCCCCGGCAATGGCGGCCTGTTCAAGGATATGGCGGGGATAATGCGTCGGGAAAGCCTCCAGTACGCGGCGCATCTGCCGGGCCAGATCGACCACGCGGGCCAGATCCTGGCCGCTGATCTCTTCCCCGTTGCCCTGCCGTAGCATCGCGCCTTCGATGCCTTGGCCGATCAGGTAATCCTCCATCGCGGCCTGATCCTTCAGATAGACCTCCGACTTGCCGCGCGTCACTTTGTAGAGCGGCGGCTGCGCGATATAGAGGTGCCCCTTTTCGATCAGCTCCGGCATCTGGCGATAGAAGAAGGTCAGCAAGAGGGTACGGATATGCGCCCCATCCACGTCGGCGTCCGTCATGATAACGATCTTGTGGTACCGCAGCTTGTCGATGTTGAATTCGTCCCGGCCGATGCCGGTGCCGAGCGCCATGACAAGGTTCCCGATTTCCTGACTGCCGAGCATCCGGTCGAAACGGGCACGCTCCACGTTCAGGATCTTGCCCTTCAGCGGCAGGATCGCCTGTGTCTGCCGGTCACGTCCCGTCTGGGCCGAACCCCCGGCGCTGTCCCCCTCGACAAGGAAGACTTCGGTCTTCGATGGATCCTTTTCCGAACAATCCTTCAGCTTGCCGGCAAGGAAGTTGACGTCCATCGCCGTCTTCCGCCGAGTGAGGTCGCGGGCCTTGCGCGCGGCCTCCCGTGCCAGCGCCGCTTCGATGATCTTGCCGACGACGATCTTGGCTTCGTTGGGGTTTTCCTCGAACCATTCGGCCAGTTTCTCGCCCACCAGCCCTTCGACAGCGGGGCGGACTTCCGAACTGACCAGCTTGTCCTTGGTCTGGGAGGAGAACTTCGGATCGGGCACCTTGACCGAAAGAACGCAGGTCAGGCCTTCGCGGGCGTCGTCGCCGGTAAAGCTGACCTTTTCCTTCTTGGCGATGCCGCTTGACTGGGCATAGGCGTTGATCGTTCGGGTCAGGGCCCCGCGGAAGCCTGCCATATGGGTGCCCCCGTCCCGCTGGGGGATGTTGTTGGTAAAGGGCAGCACGTTTTCATGGTAGCTGTCGTTCCACCACATCGCGACCTCGACGCCGATGTCGTCGCGTTCGCCGGTGATGAAAATCGGCTCCGGCATGACGGAGGATTTGTGCCGGTCGAGGTATTTCACAAACTCCTTCACGCCGCCTTCGTAGAACAATTCGGTTTCCAGCGTTTCGACGGGCCGTTCGTCACGCAGGATGATGCGCACGCCTGAATTCAGGAACGCCAGTTCGCGCAGGCGTTTTTCCAGCGTCTCGAAGGAATAATCGAGGTTGGAGAACGTATCGGTGGAGGCCATGAAGCGCACTTCGGTCCCCGTGCGGTCGGTGGGGCCGACTACCTTGAGGTGCTCCGTCGTGTAGCCCCCTTCGAACCGGGCGACATGCTCCTTGCCCTCGCGCCAGATGCGCAGTTCCAGCCAATCGGAAAGGGCGTTCACCACAGAAACGCCCACCCCGTGCAGACCGCCGGAAACCTTGTAGGAATTGCTGTCGAACTTACCGCCCGCGTGCAGCTGGGTCATGATCACTTCGGCGGCGGAAACGCCTTCTTCCTCATGGATGCCCACGGGGATGCCGCGGCCGTTGTCGCTGACGGAAACGGAGGAATCTTCGTGGATCGTGACGGTCACGGCGTCGGCATGTCCGGCCAGTGCCTCGTCGATGCCGTTGTCGACGACTTCGTAGACCATGTGGTGCAGGCCCGATCCATCGTCGGTGTCCCCGATGTACATGCCGGGCCGCTTGCGCACGGCTTCCAAGCCTTTGAGAACCTTAATGGAATCGGCGCCGTATTCCTGCGGCGCCTGAACGTTTTCGGACATTGAGAAGACCCTTGTTTTACTGCACGATTTATAGGGGTTTCCGCCGGAATTGTCACGCTACGGACACAAGATTTTGTGTCACACCACCGGGATCGCCAGCCCCACTAAAATCAATGCAGCGCCGGATATATAATTGATCCGCGATACCACTGCCGGGCGGGTGATGCGGGCCCGCAAATGGCCCACGACCAGAGCGATAACGAGGTTTCCCGTAAGCGGAATCAGAACCGAAACGGCTACGATCGCAGCGACGTCCGGGGTAGTCGTGTGCCGCAGATCGAAGAACCCCGGCAGGACCCCCATGTAGAACAGGATCGCCTTCGGATTGCCGAGGATCGCCACCAGCCCGGCCAGAAAGCCCGGCCAGACCCCGGGCCGCGTCAGCCGCGCGTTCGGCTCGATCCGTTGCCGGGCCTGCAGGATCAGCAGCACCCCCATCCCGATGAACATCACGCAGGCCACCCAGCGCAGCACCAGCATGAAGACGTCGAAAACCGACAATATCCAGGATATCCCCAGCACCGCCACCAGAGGCCAGAGGAGGTCACCGACTGAAACGCCCAACGCGAGCGGCCATGCGGCCGCAAAACCCCCGGAGAGGGATCGTGCGCTCATCGCCAGCCAGACGGGTCCGGGTGTCAGGAACAACACGACCAGCGCGCCGCAATAGAGCAACAGATCCGGCAGGGTGATCGTCACGCGGCGGGCCCCACGACAGAGATGCCG
Source organism: Sulfitobacter sp. HI0129 (assembly GCF_001635395.1). NCBI lineage: Bacteria > Pseudomonadati > Pseudomonadota > Alphaproteobacteria > Rhodobacterales > Roseobacteraceae > Sulfitobacter > Sulfitobacter sp. HI0129. The sequence goes on from NZ_LWGH01000919.1 coordinate 4,124, forward strand.
TCCCGCTCCGTTACCTCGATACGCTGGGCCGCGCCGTTCAGGGCATCGAAAAGCTCCGGGCCGGTGCCTGTCATCCACGCCTGACTGCCCAGTGCCACGATCTCGGCATAGAGGGCGGCGCGGCGGTCCGCGTCCAGATGGGCCGCGACCTCATCCAGCAGCAGGATTGGCGGTGCGCCGAAGCCTTCGGCCAGCGCCCGGGCATTCGCGAGGATGAGCGACACGAGCAGCGCCTTCTGCTCCCCGGTGGAGCAATCTCGCGCGGGCACGCCCTTGGCCGTGTAGGTGCCTTCAAGATCCGCCCGGTGGGGTCCGATCAGCGTCCGCCCCGCCGCCAGATCGCGCGCCCTGTTCTGTTCAAGAACGCGGCGCAATTCCGGCGCCTCGGTAGGCATATCGCAGATGAGGTCGAGCGTAGCGGTGGGAAAGCTCGTTTCCGCATTCTGCTGCGCATCGCGGATCGCATTCAGCGCATGCAGCCGATTGGCATGAATGGCCGCGCCGGTCTCCGCCAGACGGGTTTCAAGCGCGGTGTACCACGACGGTTCCCGCACCATGTCCTTCAGCAAACGGTTCCGTTCCCGCATGGCCTTTTCGTAGCCGAGCGAAAGGTCCGCGTGGTCAGGCAGGAAGCTGAGCGTCATCCGGTCGAGAAATCGCCGCCGGCCCTCTGCCCCTTCGATCCAGAGCCTATCCATCGAGGGAATGAGCCAGAGGACCCGACATATCCGGCCCAGCATCGTCTGGGGCGCCGCCTTGCCGTCGATGCGCAACTGCCGGGCCGCGCCATTTTCCGACCATGTCTCGATCTCAGATGCCCCCTGCGGCCCGTGCAGCATCGCCGTGATCTTCCAGCCCAGCGCTTCGGGCCGGCGGCTCATGTCCAGCGCGCTGGCCCGGCGCAGACCCCGCCCGGGTGACAAAAGGGAAACCGCTTCCAGTATGTTGGTCTTTCCGGCGCCATTGGGCCCGTAGAGCGCGACAGACCGTGCATCGCAGTTCATCGCCGCCCGGCGGTGGGACCGGAAATGCGAAAGTGTCAGATCGGACAGGTAAAGGGCGGTCATCTCACGCGCCCCCCGGTTGCTCTATTGGGGAACTTCAGACGCGCATCGGCATGACGACGTAGACAGCCGTTTCGTCGTTGCCTTCGCGCATCAGGGTCGGATCGCCGGAGGAGTTGAACAGGAAAACCGCGTTCTCGCGATCCACCTGGCTGGCGATCTCCAGCAGGTACTTCGCGTTGAAGCCGATCTCCAACCGTTCGTCCCCGTAGGCCACGGCCAGTTCTTCCTCGGCGGCGCCGCTGTCTGGGGCATTGACCGAGAGGATCAGACGATCTTCGTCCAACTGCAGTTTGACAGCGCGTGACCGTTCCGAGCTGACGGTCGCAACCCGGTCGACCGCGCGTTGGAAATCGTTCGCGTCCACTTCCATCTTGCGGGTGTTTCCCTGCGGGATGACACGGGTGTAATCCGGGAACGTCCCGTCGATCACCTTCGACGTAAGGGTGATGTCGGGTGTGGCGAAACGCACCTTGGTTTCCGAGACGGAGACCGCCACCGTAAGCTCGTCGTCATCCAGCAGCTTGCGCAGTTCATTGACCGTCTTGCGCGGAACGATGACGCCGGGCATGTCG
>NZ_LWGH01000920.1:0-404 GCF_001635395.1 Sulfitobacter sp. HI0129
CGCGGCCTGAAGTTCGGTCTCCGCGCGGCGTTTTGACCTGTCCGTTTCATCCCGTCGCAACACGGCCTCAACTCGTTTTTCGTCAGCCCGCGTGGATCCAACCACGCGCGCACGAGCACGGTCGATGACTTGAACCGGGTCGATACCTGTCTCATCCTGAGGATCATCCACAATTCGAGCCAGACGCTGCGCGCCCTCTGCAAGGGCGGCAATCGCCTGCTCCAGGGCCTCGATCCGAGCGGAGAGCTTTCGATGCTCGCCATAAAGCTGCTGCAGGCTGCGCAGGTGCGGCAGGGCGGCTCGAATCGCCTCAAGCGAGCGATCCGGCAATGGCAGTGCCGCGGTCAACTGGTCAAGATTCACCTGCGCCGTTTCGCAGTCGGTTTGGCATTCCGCTGACTTGC
>NZ_LWGH01000921.1:0-706 GCF_001635395.1 Sulfitobacter sp. HI0129
AAAATCGGCAACAGCTTAGCCAAAATCGACTTGTGGTACTTCGTCCACAACCCCCGCGTCCTCCAACTGCTCGCGATCGGGAAGATCGCGAAGGCTTTCCAACCCGAAGGCCAAAAGGAACTGTTCGGTGGTGACGAAGGTATAGGGCGCCCCTCGTCGCGGCGACCTTGGCCCTGTCCCGATCAGGTTGCGTGCATGGAGCCGCCCGATCAGATCGCGACTGATCTCCTTGCCGAAGATGTCCTTGAGTCCGTCGCGGGTGATCGGTTGATGGTAGGCGATGGCGGCCAAGACCGCGACGTCGAATTCGCTTAGGTCCAGCAGTTGGTCCCCGACATCTGCCGCCGCGCGGATTGCGGGCGCGTAGGTGGCGCGCGTGCGAAACATCCAGCCGCCAGCGACCTGCGCAACTTCAAAAGCCCGCCCCTCCAGATCGGCAGCGAGGTCCTCCACCAGCAAATCGACCGAGGCCCCCTGCCCCACCACCCGCGCCAGATCCTCGCGGGCGACCGGCGTGGCCGAGGCAAACAGCACCGCCTCAATCCGGCGCATCCATTCCCGCCAGCGCAGCTCGGGCGGCAGGTCCGTCAACGCGCGATCAAGCTCCGGTTCCAAGCGATCCTTCGCCATCGCTACACCCCGTAGAGCCGGAAAGTGTCGCGCCCGGTCAGCTCGCGCACCGCGCCGAGATCGACCAACCGGTCGC
>NZ_LWGH01000922.1:0-550 GCF_001635395.1 Sulfitobacter sp. HI0129
GACATTGCGGAACTCAAGCGCCATAGCCGTGCTCCGCATAGGCCTTGTCGAGCTCCGCGTTCGTTGCCGCCAGTTCGTCATGCAGCATCTGGGCCGTCCATTCGGTCTTGCCGGACCGGGGCGCTTCGAACTTACGCTCTGTCAGCGCGGCGGCGACCGCATCGTAGTCATGGGTGCCGGTGCCGTAGATTTCCATCAGCGCCGCGGCAAAAGCCACTTCCTGCGGCTCCAGTTCCCGTCCCCGGCATTGATGCGCAAGGGCGGGCCGGCTCGTATCGCTGGCTCGCTGGGCCAACCGATCCTTGAATGCGTCCATGGTGCGTCTCCCCCTCAGTCCTGTGTTCAAATGTGAACACTATGTTCAATAATGATGATTGCTCTAATTCCGGGTTCGAGTCAAGAGTTTTGGGTCATTCGGCAAGATCCCGCAGACATCCGCGCTCCCTGCCGCCCCGGCGGCGCCCGTGACACCCGCCGGGGCGCTTGGGCTCAGGCGGCTTCGTAGACCACGCCGTCGTCCTCTGCGGTGCCGATCACGTGCCAGACGGTG
>NZ_LWGH01000923.1:0-434 GCF_001635395.1 Sulfitobacter sp. HI0129
TGCTCCCGGCTATAGGGCCTTTCGCCCCATTCCAGCACCAAATCCTCGACCGTATGCGGCGCGTTCTTGAGCGGGTTGTTCTGCGCGTCGATGCGCCCCTCCTCGATGTCGCGTATCTCCTCCCGAATGGCGAGCATGGCCTCACAGAAGCGGTCCAGCTCTGCCTTGGTCTCGCTCTCCGTCGGCTCCACCATCAGCGTACCGGCCACCGGCCATGACATGGTGGGCGCGTGGAAGCCGCAGTCGATCAGACGCTTGGCGATATCCTCCACGGTAATCCCGGCGGACTCGTCGAAAGGACGCACATCGATGATGCATTCATGCGCGACCCTGCCCGACGGCCCCTTGTAAAGGACGTCGAACGCCCCTTCGAGCCGCCGCGCGATATAGTTGGCGTTCAGGATCGCGACGCGGGTAGCCTGCGTCAGCCCATC
>NZ_LWGH01000924.1:0-391 GCF_001635395.1 Sulfitobacter sp. HI0129
GGCCCCGTTTTCGTTTCGCACCGCCGCCTGCGTCCGGGGAGGGGGCTGGCACGGCGGTCCGATGTGCTTGTCAAACTCACTGCGGACCGCGTAGACCCCACTCATTGCCCTGCCCCGCGCCCCTGCCTGTGATCCGCCCTGAAAGGAGACCGCTCATGAAACTATTCGTCGGCCTGGGCAATCCGGGCGGCAAATATGCCGGGAATCGCCACAACATCGGCTTCATGGCACTGGACCGCATCGCGGCGGACCATGGCTTTGCGCCATGGAAGGGCAAGCATCAGGGCAGCATCAGCGAAGGCCGCTTCGGCTCGGCCCGGGCCGTTCTGCTCAAGCCGGAAACCTTCATGAACAACTCCGGCCAGTCGGTCCAGGCGGCCATGCGCTTTTA
>NZ_LWGH01000925.1:0-332 GCF_001635395.1 Sulfitobacter sp. HI0129
CCCAGGGACAGAAGCTGGACCGGGTGTTGCGCGCGCTCCAGAAAGACTGACAAATTGATCCGCCCCATTGTGGGAATCCCGCCAAGGCGCTAAGGTCGGCGGCGAGGAAAGAGTGGAAAAGCGATATGTCCGAACCCGTCACGAATGCCGAGGTCGAGGATGTCCTGTCGTCCATCCGCAGGCTGGTATCCGAAGACAAGCGTCCCCTGCAGGCCCCGCGTGCGGCGCCGCAGGCCAATGACAAGCTGGTCCTGACACCCGCCCTGCGTGTGGCGGAACAGGCCCCGTCCGCGACCGAACCTGAGCCGCAGGCGTCGGAGCCTGCACCGCCC
>NZ_LWGH01000926.1:0-465 GCF_001635395.1 Sulfitobacter sp. HI0129
CCTGACGGGCCGGTTCATGGATGCCGCCGAAGCAGAGCGCGCGGGCCTCGTGAGCCGTGTGGTTCCGGTCAAGAAGCTGATGGACGAAGCCATGAGCGCCGCCCAGAAGATCGCCGAGAAATCCATGATCTCCGTCATGGTGGTGAAGGAGGCGGTGAACCGCGCCTATGAGGTGCCGCTGCGCGAGGGGCTGCTTTTTGAACGGCGGATGTTCCATGCCCTCTTCAATACCGAGGACCAGAAGGAAGGCATGTCCGCTTTCCTCGAAAAGCGCGAAGCGCAGTTCCGCGACAAGTAACCATCACCCGGCGGGCTGCTTTGCGGTTTGCAAACCCCGCCGCTCTGGCTTATAGGCCACCCGATACATGCGCGTGCAGCCCGCTCTGGCTAGAATCACCGTCGGTTCGTCCGATGCGGGTCGTGTCGCGCGACGTTTGAAATTGATACGAACCCGAAGGCTGATTC
>NZ_LWGH01000927.1:0-310 GCF_001635395.1 Sulfitobacter sp. HI0129
TGCCCTGTGAATTACCTGTCTGCGCGGTCGCAGAAGCGCCGGAAGACAGGCCCGAAGAACCTGACTGCAGATCCGTGCTGCCCGCACCCGTTCCTGTTGCTGTCATACCTGTCGCCGTCGTGCCAGTTTGCTCCATCTGCTTCGGTGGGAACTTCGCCTCCTCAATATCCTGCGCGGTGAAGGGCAAAGCGAAAGCGGGGGCGGCAAGAAGCGACAGCAGCGCGGCGGCGGCTGTACGGGTCTGCAAAAGCGGCATGATCGTCCTTTCAGAAAGAGGTTATTCCTCAACGCACGGGTGAATCCGATTGTT
>NZ_LWGH01000928.1:0-224 GCF_001635395.1 Sulfitobacter sp. HI0129
TCGATGGATGACGCCACCACACCCCCGAAGATCTCGCGCAAGTCCCTGCATGCCGAGCTGGTCGATCGTTTGCAGCCCCTGTTCATCGGCGGCGAACTGGTCCCGGGGACGAAGGTGCCGGAAAAGGCGCTCTGCGCGCGGTTCGGTGTGTCGCGCACGCCCCTGAGGGAAGCGCTGAAGGTGCTGGCCTCCGACGGGCTGGTGCGGTTGGAGCCGAACCGGGG
>NZ_LWGH01000929.1:0-502 GCF_001635395.1 Sulfitobacter sp. HI0129
AAAGCAGGGCGGCATACGCGAAGTCATCGATACCCGTGCTGAACATTGCTGCCCTGAGCAGTGAACGAGCCTGGACAAACGCGAGGACGGCGAGGCAGAACAGCCTCACTTCTGGTCTCGGACTCTGAAGCGCGTGCACCGGTTCACCGCGGACAGCGCGGAGCGCCATCGCGAAGGTAACCGCCCGCATGGCCCGACGAAGGTGCATGGAGCGGTCGGATTTGATAGCTGGCTCGAGCAACCCTGCCCCGCTCCGCGCGCTGCGCAGCAGCTCTTCAGGTACAGGCGGATCATCGGATTTGGTGAGGATGGGACGAAGTCTTGTCCCGTAACTTGCAGTCGAACGCCCAAGACTGCCGCTAATACTTCAGCGCGAGGCCGCTTCGGGAATAGTTGGGGTCGCAACCCACAGCATCGCGCCGCGATTTGCATAGGTTTGCAATCCCGCGTTCTCATCGCCCGCGCCGAAACTGGCTCTGCAATCGGTCGAGCACGTCCACAC
>NZ_LWGH01000930.1:0-11593 GCF_001635395.1 Sulfitobacter sp. HI0129
GGGTATCTTCTGGATGCTGGTGACCGGGGTCTGCTTTATCGCGGTCACGGCACTGGTCAAATACATGGGGCCGCGCCTCCCGGCGGCGGAGGCGGCGTTCCTGCGCTATGCCATGGGGCTGGTGTTTCTGCTGCCCGCCATCGGCAGCCTGAGGACCGCGGGCCTCAGCCGGCGGCAATGGGGCCTCTTCTCCCTGCGCGGCTTTTTTCATTCCCTGGGCGTGATCCTGTGGTTCTTCGCGATGACGCGCATTCCCATCGCGGAAGTCACCGCGATGAACTACCTCGCGCCCATCTACGTAACCCTCGGCGCCGCCGTGTTTCTGGGTGAAAAGCTGGCCGCGCGGCGGATCGCGGCGGTCTGCATGGGGCTTTTGGGGGCGGCGATCATCCTGCGCCCTGGTTTTCGGGAAGTCAGCATGGGGCATCTGGCGATGCTGCTTGCTGCCGTGGTCTTCGCCGGATCCTACCTCTTGGCGAAGGTGCTCGCGGATGAGGTGAAGCCCGCCGTAATTGTGGCGCTCCTGTCGGTTTTCGTGACGCTGGGCCTTGCCCCTTTCGCCGCGCCTGTATGGATTGCCCCCACGGTGACCGAAATCTTCATCCTCGCGGCAGTGGCCTTCTTTGCCACCGCGGGGCATTTCACCATGACGCTTGCCTTCGCGGCCGCACCGGTCACGGTGACCCAGCCCGTGACCTTCCTTCAGCTGCTCTGGGCGACGCTGTTGGGCGCGGTCGCCTTTGCCGAACCCGTCGATATCTGGGTGGTGCTGGGTGGGACCGTGATCCTAGCCTCTGTCACCTTCATCACATGGCGCGAAGCCATGCTGAACCGCCAGATCACCCCGCCGAGCCACGCCACGAAGGTCTGAGAGTTTCTTGATTGACGGGTCAATAAATGACCTAGTATCCTGAGGAGACCACAGCCGAAGGATCGAATCCCACATGCCGAAGGTCGGAATGGAACCCATTCGCCGGTCCGCGCTGGTCAAGGCGACCATCGCGGAAATCGGTGCGGCCCATTCGCTTGACGTGACCGTGGGACAGATCGCGCGCCGGGCCGGGATGTCCACGGCGCTGGCGCATCACTACTTCGGCGGCAAGGACCAGATCTTCCTCGCGGCCATGCGCCACATCCTGTCTGAATACGGGGCAGAGGTCCGCAGCCGCCTGAAAAAGGCGACCACCCCGCGCGACCGTGCGGCCGCGATCATTGAGGCGAGCTTCGATGAAACCTTTTTCGCCCCCGCCACGGTGAACGCATGGATGACGCTCTATGCCGCCTCGCGCACCAGTGATGAAACAAGGCGCCTGTTGCGGTGCTATCAACGGCGGCTGCGGTCCAACCTGACCCATTCGCTGCGCCCCATCAGCGATCAGCCCGAAGCGGATGCCGAAACGCTGGCCGCCCTGATCGACGGTCTTTACCTGCGCGCGGCCCTGTCCAATCGCGGCAGCGCAAAGGCTGCCTTGCAAAGTGCGCTGTCGACGCTTGATCTGTTGCTGAAGGCCCCCCGATGACCCGTCCGAATATCCTGATCCTGATGGTGGATCAGCTGAACGGCACCCTTTTTCCCGACGGGCCCGCCGATTGGCTGCATACGCCGAACCTGCGGGCGCTGGCCGAACGCTCCACCCGGTTCCGTAACGCCTATACCGCTTCGCCGCTCTGCGCGCCGGGGCGGGCGGCGTTCATGTCGGGGCAATTGCCTTCGGCCACCGGGGTCTATGACAACGCGGCGGAATTTGCCTCCTCCATCCCGACCTATGCCCATCACCTGCGCCGGGCGGGCTATCACACCTGCCTGTCGGGCAAGATGCATTTCGTCGGCCCCGATCAGCTTCATGGCTTCGAAGAGCGGCTGACCACCGACATCTACCCGGCCGATTTCGGCTGGACGCCGGATTACCGCAAGCCGGGCGAACGGATCGACTGGTGGTATCACAACATGGGGTCGGTCACCGGGTCGGGCGTGGCCGAGATTTCCAACCAGATGGATTACGACGATGAGGTCGCCTACCAGGCCAATCGCAAGATCTACGATCTGGCCCGCACGGCGGATGACCGGCCCTGGTGCCTGACCGTCAGCTTCACCCATCCGCATGATCCTTACGTGGCGCGGCGCAAATACTGGGACCTTTACGAGGGCTGCGAACATCTGCACCCGCAGGTGCCGGCCATCCCCTACGAAGACCAGGATCCCCATTCGCAACGGATCTTCGACGCGAACGACTGGCGCAGCTTCGACATCACACGAGAGGATATCGAACGGTCGCGCCGGGCCTATTTCGCCAATCTGTCCTATCTCGACGACAAGATCGGCGAATTGCTGCAAACGATGGAAGACACCCGGCAGGAAGCTATCGTCGTCTTCGTGTCGGACCACGGCGACATGCTGGGCGAACGCGGCCTGTGGTTCAAGATGTCCTTCTACGAAGGCTCGTCCCGCGTACCGCTGATGATCGCCGCCCCGCAGATGGAACCGGGGCTGCAGACCACAGCCGTCAGCACCATCGATCTTTGCCCGACGCTCTGCGAACTGGCGGGCGTTTCCATGGCGGAGGTCGCGGAATGGACCACGGGCACCTCGCTGGTGCCCATGGGGCAGGGGCAGGAACGGACCGAACCCGTGGCGATGGAATACGCCGCCGAAGCCTCCTATGCGCCCATGGTGTCGCTGCGCTACGGCAAATGGAAGTTCAACCGCTGCGCGCTCGACCCCGATCAGCTTTTCGATCTGGAGGCCGATCCGCATGAGCTGACCAACCTCGCCGAACATCCCGACCATCAGGGCACGCGCCAGACCCTGCGCGCCAAGTCCGAAGCACGCTGGGATCTCGATGCCTTCGATGCGGATGTGCGCAAGTCCCAGGCCCGCCGCTGGGTCGTCTACGAGGCCCTGCGCCAGGGCGGCTACTATCCGTGGGACCACCAGCCGCTGCGCCTCGCGTCCGAACAATACATGCGCAACCACATGGATCTGAACGTGCTGGAGGAAAGCAGGCGCTTCCCTCGCGGCGAATGATCCCTTCACCCTTTTGAAAATACTCCCGCCGGAGGCAGAAAGTTTTCCATGCCCTACGATACGCAACCCAAAGCCAGCCATTTCATCGACGGAGCCTATGTCGAGGATACCGAAGGCACGCCGATCGATGTGATCTATTCCGCGACCGGCGAAAAGATCGCGCAGGTCCATGCGGCCACGCCCGCCATCGTCGAACAGGCGATTGCTGCCGCGAAACGCGCCCAGCCCGAATGGGCCGCCATGTCGGGGACGGAGCGGGGCCGCATCCTGCGCCGCGCCGCGGATATCCTGCGGGAACGCAACCATGACCTGTCGGTGCTGGAAACCTACGACACCGGCAAACCCTATCAGGAAACATCCGTCGCCGATGCCACCAGCGGGGCGGATGCGCTCGAATATTTCGGCGGCATGGCCGCCACGCTCACGGGCGAGCATATCCAATTGGGTGAAAACTGGGTCTATACCCGGCGCGAACCCCTTGGCGTCTGCGTCGGCATCGGCGCATGGAATTATCCGACCCAGATCGCCTGCTGGAAAGGGGCGCCCGCGCTGGCCTGTGGCAATGCGATGATCTTCAAACCGTCCGAGACGACGCCGCTGAGCGCGCTCAAGGTGGCGGAGATCCTGCATGAGGCAGGTCTTCCGGCAGGGCTCTACAACGTGGTGCAGGGCATGGGCGAAGTAGGCTCCGCGCTGGTGACGGACCCGCGCGTGGACAAGGTGTCGCTGACCGGGTCGGTGCCCACGGGGCGCAAGGTCTATGCCGCCGCCGCCGAGGGGATCAAACATGTCACGATGGAACTTGGCGGCAAATCCCCCCTGATCGTCTTCGAAGACGCGGATATCGAAAATGCCATCGGCGGCGCGATCCTCGGTAACTTCTACAGTTCCGGTCAGGTCTGCTCCAACGGCACACGGGTCTTCGTGCATCGCGACATCAAGGAAAAGTTCCTGAGCCGTCTGGCGGAACGGCTGGACAAGGCGGTGATCGGGGATCCGATGGATCCCGATACCAGCTTCGGCCCGATGGTGTCCGAGCGGCAGATGCAGATCGCGCTCGACTACGTCGAAAAGGGCAAGGCCGAAGGCGCGCGGCTGGCCTATGGCGGGGCGCGGATCGACCGGGACGGGTTCTACATGCAGCCCACCGTTTTTGCCGATGTCACCGATGACATGGTCATCGCACGCGAAGAGATCTTCGGCCCCGTCATGGCGGTGCTCGATTTCGAGGACGAAGAAGAGGTGATCGCGCGCGCCAACGATACCGAATTCGGCCTCGCGGCGGGGGTCTTCACCAATGATCTGACGCGCGCGCACAGGGTCGCCGCGCGGTTCGAGGCGGGGACCTGCTACATCAACACCTATAACGACGCCCCGGTCGAGGCGCCATTCGGTGGCTCCAAGAATTCCGGTGTGGGTCGGGAAAACTCGAAGGCGGCGATCGAACATTATTCGCAGCTGAAGTCCGTCTTCGTGCGGATGGACGATGTCGAGGCACCGTTTTGATCCCCTGGCACTGGTCCATGGCCCCTGCGAAACAGATTCAAGAACGACCTGAAAGTAACTGAGATGAATGCGGAATTTGTTATCGTCGGCGCGGGGAGCGCTGGCTGTGCCATCGCCTATAGACTGGCCGAGGCCGGGCGGTCCGTCATCGTCATCGAACATGGGGGAACCGACATGGGCCCCTTCATCCAGATGCCCGCCGCGCTCAGCTACCCGATGAACATGCGCCGCTATGACTGGGGCTACAAGTCGGAGCCGGAGCCGAACCTCGGCAACCGTCAACTGGTCTGCCCGCGCGGCAAGGTCATTGGCGGGTCGTCGTCGATCAACGGCATGGTCTACGTGCGCGGCCATGCGAAGGATTTCGACCACTGGGAAGAGCAGGGCGCGCAGGGCTGGGCCTTTGCCGATGTACTGCCCTATTACAAGCGGATGGAGACATGGCACGACGGCGGCCATGGCGGCGACCCGGCGTGGCGCGGCACCGACGGGCCGCTGCACGTCAGCCGTGGCCCGCGGCAGAATCCGCTGTTCGATGCCTTCGTGCAGGCCGGAAGCCAGGCCGGTTACGAGGTGACGGAGGATTACAACGGTCAGAAACAGGAAGGCTTCGGCCCGATGGAACAGACCGTCTGGAACGGGCGGCGCTGGTCGGCGGCCAATGCCTATCTGCGGCCCGCGCAGCGCAGCGGCAACGTCAAGGTCATCCGCGCGCTGGCCCGCCGGGTGGTGATCGAGGACGGGCGCGCCACCGGTGTGGAGGTGTCCCGCGGTGGCGCGGTGGAGGTCATCCGGGCCGAGCGCGAAGTGGTGCTGGCGGCCTCGTCCATCAACTCGCCCAAGCTGCTCATGCTGTCGGGCATCGGTCCGGCGGCGCAGCTGGCGGAACACGGGATCGACGTGGTGGCCGACCGCCCCGGCGTGGGGGAGAACCTGCAAGACCATCTGGAGGTCTATATCCAGATGGCGGCCAGCCAGCCGATCACGCTCTACAAGCATTGGAACCTATTGTCGAAAGCCGTGATCGGCGCGCAATGGCTGTTCTTCAAGCGGGGCATGGGCGCGTCGAACCAGTTCGAGAGCGCGGCCTTCATCCGCTCGAAGCCCGGCGTGGAATATCCTGATATTCAATATCATTTCCTGCCGATCGCCGTGCGCTACGACGGGCAGGCCGCAGCCGAGGGCCATGGTTTCCAAGCCCATACCGGTCCGATGCGTTCCAAGTCGCGCGGCAATGTCACGCTGCGGTCCGCCGACCCGCTGGCCGATCCCCGCATCCGGTTCAACTACATGTCCCACCCCGATGACTGGGATGAATTCCGCACCTGCATCCGGCTGACCCGCGAGATCTTCGAGCAGGAGGCGTTCAAGCCTTTCGTGAAGCACGAGATCCAGCCCGGGGCGCATCTGCAATCGGATGATGAGATTGACAGCTTCATTCGCGAACACGCCGAAAGCGCCTATCACCCCTGTGGCACCTGCCGGATGGGCCGCGCGGATGATCCCGACGCCGTGGTGGACCCGGAGGCCCGGGTCATCGGTGTGGAGGGCTTGCGGGTGGCCGACAGCTCGATTTTCCCCCGCATCACCAATGGCAATCTCAATGCGCCATCGATCATGGTGGGCGAAAAGGTGAGCGATCATCTGCTCGGCAAGACGCCCTTGCCGCGGTCCAACGAGGAACCCTGGATGCATCCGAACTGGCAGGTGGCACAGCGCTAGGCGGCGTGTCCTCATCTTTTGTTAACCTTCGTTAACATTTTGCGTTGCCGCCTTTCCGGCGGCGGCGCATACTGCCTGTATGGGTGTCAGTTTATCACGGATTATTTCCGTATTATCAGTATCTTGGATACCGTTCTTCGCCCTTGCACAGCAGGGCGGAGTTCTGACCGGACCGGCGCGCGTTCTGGATGGCGATACCTTCGTCATCACCGATGTCCGCGTCCGCTCGCACGGGATCGACGCCCCCGAAAAGGATCAGCCCTGCACCACGCCCTCCGGCGCCACGCTGCAATGTGGCGCGGAAGTTACCCGCGAAGTGACGCGCCGCTATCAGGGGCAGATGCTGCGCTGCGAGGTGATCGAGCAGGACCGCTATGGCCGCAGCGTTGCCAAGTGCTATGACACCGATGGGGTGGATGTTGGGCGGACGCTCGTGCGGGACGGTCTTGCCTATGCCTTCCGCCGCTATTCCATGGACTACGATCTCGACGAAAAGGCCGCCTTTGTCGCGGGTGTCGGCCTGCACGGGGTGACGGCGGACCGGCCAGCGGCCTTCCGCCGCGCCGCGCGGGCAGAGGCAAAGCCTGTCCCGGCCCCGCCCGCCGGGGGGTGCGTGATCAAGGGCAACATCAACGGCAAGGGCGAACGTATCTACCATGTCCCGGGTCAGCGCGATTACGACAGGACCGCGATCAACACCGCAAAGGGCGAACGGTGGTTCTGCGATGCGGCCGCTGCGCGGGCGGCGGGCTGGCGCGCGGCGCGGCGCTGATCACTCCACTCGGTAGGGCAGCGTGTCGCGCCGGTTCGGATCGACCACGAGACGCCGCTCCAGCGGCGGGACGGAGCGTTGGTGGCAATCGCGCCGCTCGCAGATGCGGCAGGATATGCCGATGGGCTCAAAAGCTCCGTCGCGGCGCAGGTCCAGCCCGTCCGCATAGACCAGCGCACCCGCATGGCGCACCTCGCATCCCAGCGAGATGGCATAGCGCCGCACCGGCGCCCCGAAGCGGCCCGCGGGCTTCGTCACATCCCGCGCCAGGCTGATGTAGCGCACGCCATCGGGCGTTTCCGCCAGTTGCCGCAGGAAGCGGCCCGGGATTTCAAAGGCCCGGTGCACGTTCCACAGCGGGCAGGCGCCGCCGAAGCGCGCGAATTGAAGACGGGTCGCTGAATGGCGCTTGGTGATCGTGCCCGCCTGATCCACACGCACGAAGAAAAAGGGGATACCCTTGGCCCCCGGGCGCTGCAGCGTCGAAAGCCGGTGGGCGACCTGTTCGATGGAGGCGCCGAAATGGCTGCCCAGCACCTCCAGATCGTGGCGGCAGGCCCGCGCCTTTTCCAGAAACGCGCCATAGGGCAGCAGCGCCGCCCCGGCGAAATAATTGGCGAGGCCGATTTTCGCGATGTCCCGCGCCTCGGGGCTGTGAAAACGGGCTAGGTCCAGCGTTGCCTCGATCAGGTCGTTCTGCCGGGTCAGCGCCAGTTGCAGCAGGATCTGGAAGGTCTGGGAATCCGCCGGTGCGGTGCGCGATATGTGCAGCCTGCGGCTGTCGGGATCGAAATGGCGCAGCGTATCGGCATCTGTGAAAACGGTGGAAATGCCCGCTTGCTCCAGCGCGGCCACGGCCCGCTCGCGGATCGTGCCGCTTTGCGCATCGCGGGCGGCAAACCGTTCCGCCGCGCGGTCCACCGCGTCGATGTAATTGTCGCAATAGTGGAAGAAATCGCGCACCTCTTCCCATGGGCTGGGGGACACGCGGGCATCTTCGCGCCCCAGTGCTTCGTCCAGCGAGGCGAGGCGCTCGTGGGTCTGGCGGTACTGCTGGTGCAGCGCCAGCATGGCCCGGGCCAGCGCCGGCGCGTTGGAGGCCGCAAGCCGCACATCCGCCATGGGGGGCATCTGGCCCGCGAAGACCGGATCGGAGAGCACTTCGCGCAGGTCGCTGGCCAACCGCTCGCTGTCGCCCGAAGACAGTTCGGTCACGTCGAGCCCGAATTCGGAGGCAAGCGCCAGCACCACCGTCGTGCTGACGGGGCGGTTGTTGTTCTCCATCTGGTTCAGATAGGGCAGGGAAACGCCGAGCCGGGCGGCGAAATCCTTTTGCGTCAGATCGAGCCGCACGCGCAATTCGCGCAGCTTTGCCCCGGCGTAGAGCTTTTGCGTCGCCATGCTGTTCCGGCCTTTGCAGATTTGCAGTCAGGCGAACCTAGCTTTGCAAAACCCGGGGCGCAAGCCGGACCGGTCAGGCTGGGGGAGAGGATCAGATCCCCAGTTTGCGTTCCCGCCAGATGACGGTCCAGATCGCGCCGACACTGGCGATGCCGGTGATCAGCATGATCCAGAGCAGCGGATAGGCGCCCGTGCCGGGCTTCAGCAGCGCACCCGCCAGCACCGCGAGCCCCGCGCCCCCGCCGATCATGATCGACCCGCCCAAGCCAGAGGCGGTGCCCGCGAGGTGTGGGCGCACGGAAAGCATTCCCGCCGTGGCGTTTGGAATGCACAGCCCGTTGCCAAGGCCCACCAGCGTCATCAGCCCGAAGAAGGTCAGCGGCGTGCCGTAGCCCGCCATGAAGAGGAGCAGCGAAAGCGTCCCGCCCACCACGTTGGACACACAGCCCCAGAGCACCATGCGGTTGATCCCGAAGGTTGTGGCCAGCCGCGCGGTCAGGAAATTGCCGAAGAAATAGCCGATCGCCGGCGCGCCAAAGGCGAGACCCAGCCAGAAGGGCGACATGCCGAAGACCTCGCTCCCCACGAAGGGGGCACCGCCGAGGTAGGCGAAGAACGCCCCCGAGCAGAGCGCTGAGGCCATCGAATAGCCCCAGAACCGGGGTGAGCGGAAAAGTTCGGGATATTCGCGGAACTGCTCCATCAGCGTCTTGCCGGAATGGCGCGCGGTCTCTCCCTGATCGAACCAGCACAGAGCCATGATCGCGGCCCCGATCACGAACATCGCCCAGAATGTCGAGTGCCAGCCAAAGACCTCGTCCAGCGCGCCGCCGACGGCGGGGCTGATCATCGGCACAAGCGCCATCCCCATGGTCACATAGCCGATCATCGACGCTGCCCTGTCCTGTTCGTAAAGGTCGCGGATCACCGCACGGCTGAGCACCATGGCCACGGCCACGACCGCCTGCATCATCCGGAAGAGCAGAAAGATTTCCACGGTCGGCGCGAATATGCAGCCCAGCGTGGCAATGAGGAACAGCCCCAGCCCCCAGAGCATGACCGACCGGCGGCCAAGGTTGTCGCTGACCGGCCCGATGAAAAGCTGCACGATGGCACTGCACAGAAGATAGAGCGGCACAGAAAGCTGGATGACCCCGTAGGTCGTGCCGAAGTACTCTGCCATCTGCGGAAGGCTGGGCAGAAAGATATTCATCACCATCGCGGACATGCCTGCCAGCAGGATGAGCGTGGAAATGTGGGGGGGCGTGCTGCGGTCGAGCAACTGCACGCGGACAGGATTATTCATGCATATGCAAGTAGGCTGACCTCGCGGCCTTGTCCATCCGGCGGGAGAATACTTTGCTTATTTGCATTATTCGCAAATAGCAGTGGAAAGTTTTTGCAAATTTGCAAGTATCCCCTTTGGCCCGCCCGCGCCCTTGGGTAGAGTGCGCCGAAATGAACGGATGCGACAACAGGGGCGTGCGATGAAGGACATTCTGACAGAGCTTGAGAGCCGGCGCGCAGAGGCGCGTATGGGGGGTGGTCAGGCGCGGATCGACGCCCAGCACAAGCGCGGCAAGCTGACGGCGCGTGAACGGGTCGACCTGCTGCTGGACGAAGGCAGCTTCGAAGAATTCGACATGTTCGTCACCCATCGCTGCACCGACTTCGGGATGGAAAAGCAAAAGCCCGCGGGCGACGGGGTGGTGACCGGATGGGGCACGATCAACGGGCGTCTCGTCTATGTCTTCAGTCAGGATTTCACGGTCTTCGGCGGCTCGCTGTCGGAAACCCATGCCCAGAAGATCTGCAAGATCATGGATATGGCCGTGCAGAACGGCGCCCCGGTGATCGGCATCAACGATTCGGGCGGCGCGCGTATCCAGGAAGGGGTAGCAAGCCTTGCGGGCTATGCCGAAGTCTTCCAGCGCAACATCGAGGCGTCGGGCGTCATCCCGCAAATCAGCGTCATCATGGGCCCCTGCGCGGGCGGGGCGGTCTATTCGCCCGCGATGACCGATTTCATCTTCATGGTGAAGGACACTTCCTACATGTTCGTGACCGGCCCAGACGTGGTCAAGACCGTCACCAACGAGGTCGTCACCGCCGAGGAGCTTGGCGGGGCCAGCACCCATACCCGCAAATCGAGCGTGGCCGACGCGGCCTTCGAAAATGACGTCGAAGCGCTGGCCGAAGTGCGCCGGTTGGTGGATTTCCTGCCCGCGAACAACCGCGCCAAGCCCCCGGTGCGGCCCTTCTTCGACGACCCCGAGCGTATCGAGCCGTCGCTCGACACGTTGGTGCCGGCCAATGCGAACACGCCCTACGACATGAAGGAGCTGATCCTGAAGCTCGGGGACGAGGGCGATTTCTACGAGATCCAGGAAAACTTCGCCAAGAACATCGTGACCGGTTTCATCCGGATCGAAGGCCGCACCGTCGGCGTGGTGGCGAACCAGCCCATGGTGCTTGCGGGCTGCCTCGATATCGACAGTTCCCGCAAGGCGGCGCGTTTCGTGCGCTTTTGCGACGCTTTCGAAATCCCGATCCTGACGCTGGTGGACGTCCCAGGCTTTCTGCCCGGCACCAGCCAGGAATTCGGCGGCGTGATCAAACACGGGGCCAAGCTGCTCTTCGCCTATGGTGAGGCGACGGTGCCGATGGTGACGGTCATTACCCGCAAGGCCTACGGCGGTGCCTATGACGTGATGGCGTCCAAGCATCTGCGGTCCGACTTCAACTATGCCTGGCCCACCGCCGAAGTGGCCGTGATGGGCGCCAAGGGCGCGACGGAGATCATCCATCGCAAGGATCTGGGCGATGCGGAAAAGATCGCGCAGCACACGAAGGATTACGAAGACCGTTTCGCCAATCCCTTCGTCGCGGCGGAACGCGGCTTCATCGACGAGGTGATCCAGCCCCGCACCACCCGCAAGCGCGTCGCGCGTGCCTTTGCGTCCCTTCGGAACAAGAAGGTCCAGACGCCGTGGAAAAAGCACGACAACATCCCCCTCTGACCCCTCTGAGATCGCCTGCCCCATGCCCTTCCTTTCTGGAAATATCCTGCCACCCCGGGTCGAAACCCGGGGAACCGCCGGAACGCCTTTGGCGTTTCCCGGTAAAGGAGGATGTAATGGCAAAGAATCACGGAAGTTCGATCAAGG
>NZ_LWGH01000931.1:0-287 GCF_001635395.1 Sulfitobacter sp. HI0129
ACCTTCGATGACGCAGCCACAGCAAACGTCGTCGCTGGTGTCGATCGTGACGATCCTGATCTGTGCCGCCTTGCTCTTTGCCGGGAACGGGCTGTTTCAGACCCTGTTGCCCATCCGGGCGGGGCAGGAAGGATATTCCGCCGCGCTGATCGGTTTGTTGGGCACCGCCTATTTCGGGGGCTTCACCCTTGGGTGTTTCATCGGGCCCAAGCTGATCCGCGCGGTGGGGCATGTACGCGTTTTTGCCGGATTGACCGCCTTGCTCACCGCGACCATCCTCGCGTTCC
>NZ_LWGH01000932.1:0-785 GCF_001635395.1 Sulfitobacter sp. HI0129
CCGGGCCAGCACCGTATCAGGCACGCCCTCTTCGCGCACATCCACCAGCGCAAATTCTGGCAGTGCCTTCACGGCCTTACGGCAGCTATCGCAATTCTTCAGCCCGTAGATACGCCGTTCGTCCATGTCACCCGTCCCGGTTCCAGCAATTTTTCCCATTCTCATTTTCACTAAATTCTTGATTTTTCAACTCAGAGGTCAATCTTTTCTTGGTAGGACGGTCGCAGCACCTGCGCCGTTTACTACACCCGCATTGCGGGTTTCGATTGTGAAAGGAGCGGACAGTTATGCCAACCGGCACCGTTAAATGGTTCAACACGACAAAAGGTTACGGGTTCATTGCGCCTGAAAATGGCGGCAACGATATTTTCGTACATATTTCCGCGGTCGAGCGGTCGGGCCTCACCGGGCTCGCCGATGATCAGAAGGTCAGCTACGAGCTGACCGAAGGCCGCGACGGGCGCCAGATGGCGTCGGATATCGCGCTACTCTAGGGCCGACGCCCCGGCACCCGTAGGGAAACAGAGGCCCGGACGACCGTATCGTCACCGGGCCCCTGCGTGTTTCGGCAGGCCAGCGCGCCGCCCTCAATCGAAGGTGCAGCCCTTTGTCCCGATGGGGCAGTTCGCCTTGGGCGCGGGCGCGCGGTAGTGCCGCTTTTTCACCTGCTTACGCACCGGCGCCGGATGGGCCATGACCTGCTGATAGGTCACCGACTGGTTCGGCACGCCGCAGCAGATGACCCCCGCGATGGTGACAGGCTGCAGGCCCGCGGGGCAGTAGTT
>NZ_LWGH01000933.1:0-568 GCF_001635395.1 Sulfitobacter sp. HI0129
GATGCCGGTTTCCAACTCCCGGCGGCGGGTTTCCGATGACAGCAGTTCCGACTGCATGACGGAGATCTGCTTGAGCGCGGCATTGAAGCGTTCCTGTGCGGCGAGCGCTTCTTCGGCGCGCAGGTCGCGCTGGGAGGAAAGTTCGTTCAGGCGGGCCTGATAGGTGCGCTGGTCCCGCTTGGCCTGTTCGCGGAAATTGCCCGAGCCGATGCTGTCCATCAGGATCACGGCGGTGGCGATGATGGCCCAGGCCACGAGCGCTGCACTGCCCGCAAAGACGGCAAGCTGGGTCGACGGGCGCAGGCGGATGAATCGGGTGTCGGTATCGGATTTGAGGAAGACGCGGCGTTCGGGAAAGAAATGCTCCAACAGAGCATGTGTCTTGATGGCAAGCCTTGTGCGCACGTTTCTTTCCTTTGTCCGTCCCTGCTGGGCGTTACGGTCCCACTCGTCGCGCCCGGTTCCATGTTGCATATCCAGTGGACCCCCATCGGGCAACCCTGTTGCTTGCTGCCGGTACGTCACGGGGAGCGAATCCGCCCATCCGGCAAAAATCCGCCGATACCAA
>NZ_LWGH01000934.1:0-321 GCF_001635395.1 Sulfitobacter sp. HI0129
GACCAGCGCCGCTGCCGGCGCAATCGATTCCGTTCTCTATTCCAACGTCTTCGAAGGGCTCACGCGCTTTGCCAGCGATGGCTCCATCGTTCCCGGGCTCGCCGAATCATGGGAAATTTCGGATGACGGGCTGACCTATACCTTCAAGCTGCGCGAAGGGGTCAAATTCCACGACGGCACCACGATGGATGCCGAAGACGTCAAGTTCTCGCTCGACCGGATCAATGCCGAAGACAGCGCCAACGCACAAAAGGCGCTCTATTCCGCGATCTCCGAGGTCAACGTGATCGATCCCACGATGGTGGAGATCAAGCTGAGCGA
>NZ_LWGH01000935.1:0-388 GCF_001635395.1 Sulfitobacter sp. HI0129
GGGATCGAAAGCCGGGCCGAGGGGCTGCGGCGGCTCATTCAGGCGGCAGGCGGGGTGTTCGTTCCGGACGCGCAGATGGCAGCTGAGATGGCGCGCTACCGCGCCTCGCTGCACGAGGTCGGCAATGGGGTCGCGCAGATCGCCAAACAGATGACGCAGGCCAATCGGCAAGGGCAGGGGGCCGGCTCGGAGTTCACCGAATTGCGCCTCGCACAGATGCGCGGGCTGGCGCGGTTCATCCTGGATTCCGCTGACGAGATCGACCTGCTCCTGCGCCGCCGTCGGGATGCGATGCAGCTGCAGGCCACGGCCGCGCTGAGGGAGTTTGCGCATGCAGCTGAATGATGCCGTCCATGCCGTCACGGGCGAGGTGTTTCGGGATGGCTGG
>NZ_LWGH01000936.1:0-245 GCF_001635395.1 Sulfitobacter sp. HI0129
GTTGCCTGTCCCTAGCCCATCGTGGGGGTGCGCTTCGCGCGGATAACGGCGGGGCGGAGAAAAAAGCGACATGTCCCGCCTTCCCCGGCGTTCGGAATAGTGCCACAGCGTAGAATGCCGCCCCCTCGGGGCGGTGAACGGGGTTGCCTTGGCCCGGGGGCGCGCCTAATCAGACGCCATGACAGACCTTATCCAAGACACCCTGCAGGACCACCATGACAAGCTGCTGATCGTCGATTTCGGCA
>NZ_LWGH01000937.1:0-410 GCF_001635395.1 Sulfitobacter sp. HI0129
TCCGCGCGGTGGATGCCCAGCAGCGGGCGCAGCCATTCGATACCCGCGCGCACGGAATGGGGCGCCATGGCTGACAGCCCGTCCACGCCGGAGCGCCGGGCAAGCCGCATCACGAAAGTCTCTGCCTGATCGTCCGCCGTATGACCCAGGGCAATCGCCCCGATGTCGTGGCGCGCGGCCCAATCCGCCATGAGCCGGTAGCGCGCATCCCGGGCCGCGGCCTGCAGGTTGCCGGAGCCGTCCCAATCGGCCCATTGCAGGGTGTCATGCGGAACCCCCAGCGCCGCGCAGCAGGCGGCGACCCCGGTGGCTTCCTCGGCGGAGCCTGCGCGCAGGCCATGATCCACGGTGACCGCGCGCAGCGACAGGCCGCGCGTGTCGGCCATGTCATGCAACAGGTGCAGCAGTGC
>NZ_LWGH01000938.1:0-439 GCF_001635395.1 Sulfitobacter sp. HI0129
CGGCGTTGAAAACACGCGCGCACATGGCGATCGACTACTTTCAGGAGCGGTTTCCGATTCCGCTGCGCCGGGCGGCGGCCCTGCTCAGCCTCGCCTGCGTGTTGGCAATCGGCATCCTGCTCGTCGTAAAGGGCGCCGAATTCGCCGATCGCGCCATGTTCCAGACTACTCCGGCGCTGCGCATCCCGAAGGGTTATATCGTGCTGGCCTTTCCGATCAGCGGCGCCCTGATCATCTTTTACGCGCTTGCGGTGCCCTTACGGGCCTGGATCATGCGGGACACGCTGCTTGCGCCCGTGGATCACGCGGCGGCAGCCATCGCGGAGGCACGGTCGTGATCTTCACGCTTTTCGCCCTGTTCTTCTTTCTGATCTTTCTGGGCGTGCCTATCGCCTTCGCGCTCGCGCTGTCTTCGACGGCGGTCATCTACTTTTTCACC
>NZ_LWGH01000939.1:0-286 GCF_001635395.1 Sulfitobacter sp. HI0129
GTAAGCGCGCCCTGTCCCGTGATCACCAGAAGCGGCGCGCGGTCCATGTTCCCGTCGGCAACGCCTGTCATGAGGTTGGTCGCCCCGGGGCCGAGCGTGCCGAGGCAAACGCCCACCTCGCCAGTCAGCCGCCCATGGACAGAGGCCATGAATGCCGCGGCCTGTTCATGCCGGGTCAGGATGAATTCGATCTTCGAAGATTGGAGGGAGATCATCAGATCGGCGTTCTCTTCCCCCGGAAGGCCGTAGATACGTGTGATACCTTCCGCTTCGAGGCAGCGGACGA
>NZ_LWGH01000940.1:0-244 GCF_001635395.1 Sulfitobacter sp. HI0129
TGCAGCCCGTGTTCAAGGTAGGTGTTGCGGGTTACATCCAGCTGATAATTGAGCGTCGTTGAAACCGAAGTGAAGGTGCTCCCGCTCTCTGCCAGCCATGGACCGGCGGCGCCGGGAGCGGGTGTTTGGACCAGTAGGGTGAAGGCAAAGGCGAGAGGTTTCATGACGGCGCTCCTGCCCGCCATCTTGGTTAATCCGGCACTAAGAAAAGGTTACCGCGACCGCCAAATGAAAATGGCCCCTC
>NZ_LWGH01000941.1:0-8280 GCF_001635395.1 Sulfitobacter sp. HI0129
GCGCGGGCTGGGTGCCCGACCGGCTGATCACCGGCACGCTGCGGCGGCAGAAGGACACGCTGCGCGCAATGGGCTTTGACGCGGCACCCGAGGAACACGCGGGTTTCAACGAATACGATTTCCACAACCTGCTGGACGCGCGGTTCGCGGGCAATGTGCCCGACCCGGTGATGCAGGACCGCAAGACCCATTTCCGCACCCTGCGCGAAACCATCCTCGACTGGCAGGCGGGTGGCTGCGACGGCGCAGAGGAAACGTGGCAGCAGTTTTCCGACCGGGTCGAAGCGGCGCGGCACTTTGCCTGCGATACCGACGCCAAGCGCGTGCTGGTGGTCAGTTCCGGCGGCCCCATCGGGCAGTTGACCGCCCGCGCGCTCGAAGCACCCCCCGCCCAGATGATGGCGCTGAACCTTCAGGTAAAGAATACCTCGATCACGCGGTTCATCTTTTCGGGGAGCCGCTTTTTCCTGCATGAATTCAACACCACACCGCATATGATGGCGGCAGACCGCGCCGACCTGATGAGTTACAGCTGAGGAGTGAACCGATGAGCGTGGATACCCAGACCCTCGATATCGACGCGGTGGACCGCTACCTGTCGGAACATCTTGACGGCTATGCCGGTCCGCTGGAGGTCACGAAGTTTCAGGGCGGACAGTCGAACCCGACCTTTCTGCTGAAGACGCCCACGCGCAACTATGTGCTGCGCCGCAAGCCGCCCGGCGTGCTGCTGAAATCCGCCCATGCGGTGGATCGGGAATACCGGGTGCAGAAGGCGCTCTACGGGTCTGACGTGCCGGTGGCGAAGATGTATCTGCTCTGCGAGGACGACGATGTGATCGGCTCGGCCTTCTACATCATGGACCATGTGGATGGCCGCAACTATGCCGACCCCACCATGCCGGAGATGACGCCTGCGCACCGTGCCGGGGTGATCGACGAGATGAACCGCGTTCTGGCGGCGCTGCACGATGTCGATATCGACGCCGCGGGCCTGTCGGACTACGGCCCCCCGGGCAATTACTTCGAACGGCAGGTGGGCCGCTGGTCCAAGCAATATCGCGCGTCGGAGACCGAAACGATCCCGGGGATGGACGAGCTGATGGAAAAGCTCGCCGCCGAGATGCCCGAGGACGATGGCCAGCGCACGCTGGTGCACGGCGATTACCGGATCGACAACATGATCTTTGCCAAGGAAGGCACTGATTGTCTTGCTGTGCTGGACTGGGAGCTTTCGACGATCGGGCATCCCTTTGCCGATCTGGCCGCCGTGATCATGCAATGGCAGATGCCCGCCGGGAGCGAGGGGCGCGGTTTGGCGGGGATCGACCGCGCCGAACTGGGCCTGCCGAGCGATGCCGAATTCATCGCCCGCTATTGCGAGCGGCGCGGACTGGGGGGCATCGACAATTTCGGATATTATCTGGCGTTCAACTTCTTCCGGATGGCCGCAATCATCCAAGGCGTGCTGAAGCGGGCGTTGGACGGAAACGCATCGAACCCGGAACGCGCGATGAAGGTAGGACGCTATGTGCCGGTGTTTGCCCAGCATGGGCTGGAGGCGCTGAAGCGTGGCTGAACAGGAGTTCGTCACCGATCCGGCGGAAGCCAAGGACCGCAATTTCGTCACCGCGCTGGCGCGCGGGCTCGATGTGCTGCGCTGCTTCCGCTCCAACGAGGTTGCGCTGACGAACACGGATTTTTCCGAACGCACGGGCCTTCCCAAGGCCACGGTGTCGCGGCTGACCCATACGCTTTGCGCGCTTGACTACCTTGTAGCCGATCCCCGCACGGGCACCTACCGGCTGGGGGCCGGGGTTCTGCAACTGGGCTTTGGCGTGCTTTCAGCGATGGACATCAGCGACCGGGCCGAACAGGAAATGCGCAAGCTGCGCGATGGCCCGAATTCCTATATCACCGTCGCTCTGGCCGAGGCGCATCGGCTGGATGCCGTTTACGTGGCGGCCGAGCGTTCGCGGGAAGACGTGGCCCTAATGATGCGCATCGGGTCGCGGTTGCCGATTTTCCGGTCCGCCATCGGGCGGGCGATCCTTGTCGGGATGGATGAGGCCGCGCGCGAAAGGATCTTTGCCTTCGCCCGCGAGGAAGGCCCCGAGGCGGAAGCCGAGGGCCGCGCCCATGTGGACGCCGCGCTGCGCGAATTCGAGGAACGCGGCTATTGCACGAGCTACGGGGAATGGCGCGGGGACGTGAACGGTATCGCGGTTCCGGTCTTCACGTTGAACGGCTCCCGCGTCTACGGGCTGAACGTCGGGGGGCCGTCCTTTCACGTCAAGAAAAGGCAGCTTGAAACCGTCTATTCGAAGCTGCTGTGGGACGCGGCGGAGGCCATCAGCATCCGAAGCGGCGGGACGCGGAAAGCGGATGTAGAATCAAAACCGGACTGACGGACACCAATTCCGCTATGCGGAACTGGACGCTGTCGTGGAGGTTTGGCATGCCTTCGGAATCCCGATGTTACGTAGGGTCCGCTTTCGGTATGGCCGGGTGATCCGCAGGGCTGTTCGGCGGGCCCGATACCGACGAGTATTCTGAGATAAATATATAGTTATCATGTGTTTACCTATCGTCACCTGACAGTGACTAACCCCCCGCTACCACCCCCACCTGCACCCCGGTAGAACACAGCTGGATGATGCGGGTGCAAAACTTCATGACCGAACTTGACTTTATCCAGTGGTGTGCAAGGCTTCGCGCAAGGTCCGGATTGAAAACGCAACAATGCGCCGGGCTGTCCTAGGGAGGATCACAAATGAAGAAGATTACGAAGCTGGGCGCGGTCTCTGCGCTTTCCATGATCGTCGGTGCGTCAGCCGCATTCGCCGAGAACATCAAGATCGCATTCATCGACCCGCTGAGCGGACCTTTCGCCAGCACCGGCACCAACGGCCTGCACCAGTTCGAATTCGCGGCCGACTACATGGTCAACGACGACGGCGGCGTGCTGGATGGCCAGAAATTCGAGATTATCGGCTACGACAACAAGATCAGCCCGAAGGAATCGCTGATCCAGCTTCAGGTCGCCATCGACCAGGGTGTGCGCTACATCGTACAGGGCAACTCCTCCGGCGTGGCCAACGCCCTGACGGAAGCCATCGACAAGCACAACAAGCGTAACCCCGACAGCCGCGTACTGTTCCTGAACTACGCCGCGGTCGACCCGGCGCTGACCAACGAAAAGTGCAACTTCTGGCACTTCCGCTTCGACGCCAACGCCGACATCAAGATGGACGCGCTGACCGACGTGATCGCCCAGCAGGACGACATCAAGAAAGTCTATATCATCGGGCAGGACTATTCCTTCGGTAAGGCGGTTTCCGCCGCGGCGAACAAGTTCCTCGGTGAAAAGCGTGACGATATCGAAATCGTCGGCGATGAATTGCACCCCATCGGCAAGGTGAAGGACTTCACGCCCTACGCGCGCAAGATCGTCGCTTCGGGTGCCGACGCGGTTATCACCGGCAACTGGGGCGCGGACATGCTGGGCCTTGGCAAATCGGTGATCGAGAACGGCTTTGACGGCCCGATCTACACCTATTACGCGGCCGGCTCCGGTATCACGGCGGCCTTCGGCGAAAGCGGCAAGGATCGTATCCGCCTGATTTCCCAGGGCGGCATCAATCCGATCGCCTCCGAAGAGGCCCGCGCGGCCTATGAGGCCTTCGAGAAGAAGTACCCCGATGGCAACATCGACCAGAGCCGGATCTTCAACGTGATCGGCATGCTGGAGAAGGCGATCGAGCAGGCGGGCACCGCTGATGACGTGGTGGCCGTGGCCAAAGAGCTTGAGGGCATGGAGTACGAAACCATGTGGGGCGGCAAGCTCTACATGCGTCCGCAGGATCACCAGCTGATCCAGGACATGCATGTGGGCGTGCATACGGATGAGAACATCGATTTCGACTATGACCAGTCTGGTTTCGGCGTGCTGACCGAATCCACAGTCGAAATGGCCTCGATGGACAGCCCGACCACCTGCGAGATGAAGCGCCCCGAATAAGGGACGTTCACGGGGCCGCACCGTCACCGGCTGACGGTGCGGCCATCCTTCCTGAAAATTCTATCCCCCGGGGGACCCGATGGAACTCATTCTCGTCAACGTGATCGACGGGCTTGTGACCGGATTGCTGCTGTTCATGCTTTCGGCCGGCCTCACGCTCATCTTTTCCATGATGGGTGTGCTCAACTTCGCGCATGCCAGCTTCTATATGCTTGGCGCCTATTTCGCCTATCAAATCAGCCTCGCACTGGGGTTCTGGATGGGGCTGTTGCTGGCGCCACTTATCGTCGGGGTGCTTGGCGCCGGGGTTGAACGATACGGGCTGAGACGGGTCCACCAATACGGCCACGTGCCGGAGCTTATCTTTACCTTCGGTCTGGCGCTGCTGATTGAGGAATTGGTCCAGTTCATCTGGGGCAAGAACCAGATGCCCTATGACATCCCCGACATCCTGAACTTCACCGCCTTCTCCATCGCGGGCAATTCGATCCCGGCCTACAAGATCTTCATGATCTTCATCTCGGTCGCGATCTTCATCGGGCTGCTCTACATCCTGACCCGGACCCGGGTGGGGATGATCATTCAGGCAGCACTCAGCTATCCGCGCACGGTGGAGGCGCTGGGGCACAACGTGCCGCTCATCTTCATGGGGGTCTTCGGGGTGGGCACTGCGCTCGCCGGTGTTGCCGGGGTGATCGCGGGGCCGGTGCTGGGCACCTTCCCGGGCATGGCCTTCGTTCTTGGCTCCATCGTCTTCGTGACCATCGTGATCGGCGGGCTCGGATCGCTCTGGGGTGCTCTGGTCGCCTCGTTGCTGATCGGCTGGCTGACCACCTTCGCGAAGTCCTACAATATTGAGATGTCCAATATCCTGAACGGCATCGGCATCGTCACGCCCTCCAACCTTGAGGACAATATCTTCCGTGACCTCTGGACGGTCACGAGCCCGCAGATCGCGGACATCCTGCCATACATCCTGATGGTGCTGATCCTCATCTTCCGCCCCGCGGGCCTCTTCGGAAAGCGTCACACATGAGCGACCTCAAACATACCGATATCGAAGACGGAACGGAGCAGATCACCACCGATCCGACGGATGCGCGCGAAAAGATGCGGGCGGGGTCGATGACCTACACCCTGATGCCCTGGATCGTCGGCGCTGTGCTGCTGGTCATTATGCCTTTCATCTTCACGTCGAACTCGGCGCTGACGATCATGAACCAGATGTGGATCACGGTGGTCTTCGCGCTGTCCTATAACATGCTGCTGGGTCAGGGCGGGATGCTGTCCTTCGGCCATGCGGTCTATGCCGGGGTCGGCGGCTTCGCGGCGATGCACATCATGAACGCGAGCGATTTCTTCGCGTCTTTCCCGCTGCCCGTCCTGCCGCTGTTCGCAGGGCTGTTCGGCATGGGGCTGGCGCTGATCGTCGGGTCATTCTCCACCCGCAATGCCGGGACCGTCTTTGCCATGATCTCGCTCGGCGTGGGGGAGCTGATCGCGGCCTGTTCGGTGATTATCGTGGCGTTCTTCGGCGGAGAGGAGGGCATTTCCGGCGACCGGACCTACGCGATGCCCTTCTTCGGCAACGAGTTCCTCCAGCAGATCGACGTCTATTACCTCACCTCGTTCTGGGTGCTTCTGAGCGCCGTCTTGATGTACCTGTGGTCGCGCACCCCGGTGGGCCGGATGGCCAACGCCGTGCGGGACAATCCCGAACGTGCCGAATTCCTCGGCTATTCGGCACGCTGGGTGCGGTTCTACAGCTTCGTGGCATCGGGCTTCTTTGCCGGTATCGCGGGGGGCCTTTTCGCGATCAACTACGAAATCCTGACCGAGGAGAACCTCAACACAGCATCCTCGGGCGTGATCCTTCTGGTGACCTTCCTTGGCGGCGTGGGCTTCTTCTTCGGGCCGATCATCGGCGCGGTGGTCTTCACGCTGGTGCAGACGGTTCTGAGCCTTCAGACGGAGCTTTGGGCCTTCTATGCCGGTGTGCTGTTCCTCGCCACGGTGATGTTCTTCCCGGGTGGTCTGGCGGGGCTGATCATGATGCATGTCCCGGCGTTCAAGACGGGGCGGGCCGGTACGCTGGTGATGCCCTACATCAAGACGCTGCTGCCCGCGGCGGTCGGCGTTCTGGCGGTCTCGGCGCTGGTGGAGATGACGTTCCATGTGCGCCACGCGGCCACGGGGGATTACGACATGACCCTGTTCTGGACGACCTTCAACAGCCATTCCCTGCTGCCGTGGATCATCGCCATCGCCGTCGCGGTTCTGGCCTTCTGGATCACCCGGCGTAACATGCCCGAACTGCGGGCGGCATGGGCAACCGCCAATACGGCACGGGAGGGGACGGTATGAACGCCATGACAAGCACGGATGCCCCGGCGCTGGACATTTCCGGCCTGCGAAAGAGCTTTGGCAAGGCGGAGATCATCCGCGGGATCGATCTGAGTATCGGCAAGGGGGAACGCCACGCGGTGATCGGACCCAACGGCGCGGGCAAGTCCACGCTGTTCAACCTGATCACGGCGCGCTTTGCCCCGACAAGCGGCACGGTCAAGCTGCACGGTAAGGATCTGGCCGGGTTGCAGCCCTTCCAGATCAACCGCATGGGGCTGTCGCGGTCTTTCCAGATCACGAACATCTTCCCGGCCATGTCCGTGTTCGAAAACGTGCGCTGCGCGCTGCTCTGGTCGCATGGGTACAAATACAGCTTCTGGAACATGGTCGGCCGCTCCCGCGATCTGACCGAGGGGGCGGACCGTATCCTCGAACAGATCAACCTGACGTCCCGGCGCGATCTGCCTGCGGGGGTGCTGTCCTACGCCGAACAGCGCGCGCTGGAGATCGGCATCACCATCGCCGGTGGCGCCGACGTCATCATGCTGGACGAACCCACCGCCGGGATGAGCCATTCGGAAACCGATTACATCATGGACCTGATCCGCACGGTCACCGTGGGCAAGACCCTGATCATGGTGGAACACGACATGGGCGTTGTCTTCGGCCTTGCGGACCGCATTTCGGTGCTGGTCTACGGGGAGATCATCGCGACGGGCAAACCCGAGGAGGTGCGCGGCGATGCCCGCGTGCAGGAAGCCTATCTGGGCGCCGCGCTGGAGGCGGAACACTGATGATCGAAGTAACCGACATGCACGCCTACTACGGCAAATCCCACATTCTTCAGGGTGTGACGATGAATGTGCAGGAGGGCGAGATCGTCGCCCTTCTGGGGCGCAACGGGGTGGGCCGTTCCACGACCTGCAAGGCTATCATGGGCGAGGTGACGCCCAAGGGATCGGTGAAGTTCAAGGGAGAGGAGATCGCGGGCAAGAAAGCCTTCGAGGTGGCCAATATGGGCATCGGCTATGTCCCCGAGAACCGCGATATCTTTCCGGGTCTCACCACGCGGCAGAACCTGATCCTAGGGCTGAAACCCGGCCAGAAGGACGGCACCGGGCGCTGGTCGATGCAGAACATGTTCGATCTGTTTTCCAACCTCAACGAACGCGCCGATGTCGAAGCTTCGGTTCTGTCGGGCGGTGAGCAGCAGATGCTGACCATGTGCCGGACGCTGATGGGTGACCCGGATTTCGTGATGATCGACGAGCCGACGGAAGGCCTGTCGCCGCAGATGACCCAGAAGGTGGCCGAGTTGCTGCAGGAAATTGCCCGGCGCGGGATCTCCACCCTGCTGGTGGAACAGAAGCTCGCCATCGCCATGGACATCGCGCATCGCGTCTATGTCATGGGTCACGGGCAGGTCGTCTTCGAAGGCACCCCCGCCGAACTGCGCGCCCGGGACGACGTTCGCAAGGAGTGGCTGGAGGTCTGACCCGGCTTTCAGGGAGTTGGTAAATGGGACGTCTTGATCCAGCGCGTCTGGACCGCATCGCGACATGGATGCAAAGCTATGTGGACCGGCGCCGCTTTCCCGGCTGCTCGGTGCTGATCGCCGAAAACGGGAAGGAAGCCTATTACCACGAGGCCGGGATGCGTGACGTGGACTCGGGCCTGCCTTTCCGACGGGACACGGTCGCGCGCATCTATTCGATGACCAAACCGATCACCAGCGTCGCCTTGATGATGCTGGCGGAACGGGGGCTCTTCCACCTCGATACGCCGGTGTCCGAATTCATCCCTGCCTTCGGCGACATGCGCTGCCTGCGCGATGGCGCCACGGAGGCCGACGATACCGAGGCCTGCCCGACGCCCACCCTGCACCAGTTGCTGACCCATACCTCCGGCCTCAG